>CALXDE010000168.1 GCA_944386965.1 uncultured Oscillospiraceae bacterium | reverse complement strand
TCTCCTCCTTGGTGCGGTAGGCGTTCTGGTCGGAGGTGGAGTGGCCGGAGAGGCGGTAGGTGATGGTATCCAGCAGCACGGGGCCCTGGCCGTTGTGGAGCAGCTCCATCTTGCGCTCCATGGCGTCAATGACCGCCAGGGGGTTGTAGCCGTCCACGCGCTCGGCGTGCATCTCCGTGGGGGAGACGCCGGCGCCCACCCGGGCCACCATGTCGTAGGCCATGGTTTCGCCCCGGGTCTGGCCGCCCATACCGTAAGAGTTGTTGAAGATGTTGAAGAGGATGGGCATGCCCTGCTGCTTGCCCTCCTCCCAGAGGGTGTGGTACTGGTCCATGGAGGCGAAGTTCAGAGCCTCCCAAACGGGACCGCGGCCCATGGCGCCGTCGCCGATGTTGCACACGACGATGCCGTCCTTGCCGTTGCACTTCTTGAAGAGGGCCGCGCCGGTGGCGATGGTGGCGCTGCCGCCCACGATGGCGTTGTTGGGATAGACGCCGAAGGGCAGGAAGAAGGCGTGCATGGAGCCGCCCATGCCCTTGTGGAAGCCGGTTTCCCGGGCAAAGATCTCGGAGAGGGCACCGTAGACGATGAAGCGGATGGCCAGCTCCTTGGTGTCCTTCACGGGGCCCATCTTCTCCACGGCCCGCAGGGTCTTGCCGCCCAGGAAGTTCTCCATGATGTGCATGAGCTCCTCGTCGCTGAGCTTCTGGATGCAGGAGAGGCTCTTGGCCAGGATCTCGCTGTGGCTGCGGTGGCTGCCGAAGTTGAAGTCGTGGGGGCCCAGCAGATAGGCCTGACCCACAGCCGCAGCCTCCTGGCCCAGGGACAGGTGGGCCGGGCCGGGATAGGTCACGTCGATGCCGTTGTAACCGCCCTGGGTCTTGATCTGGTTGAGCATGGACTCAAACTCCCGCAGGATGGTGATATCCCGCCAGATGCGCACCAGGTCGTCGTCGGTGAACTTGCCGCTCTTGCGCTCGTCGTCGATGGTCTTGTTGTATACGTTGACAGGAATGTCCGCGAAGGTGATTTTGCCGGGGGCACGGGTTGCCGTGGGATCGACATAAATACTCTTAGGCATAGCTTGAAACCTCCTCTATTCTTCTATAGCCATCTCTCAAATCTTGAACAGGGCTTCCCGGATGATCTCACTGACAGTGGGATGGGGGAAGACCAGCTTCTGCAGGCGCTGGGGCGTGAGCTCGGTATCCACCATCATGGCGGCGGTCATGATGCACTCGGAGGCGTAGCTGCCCACCATGTGGCAGCCCACCACGCGGTTGCGATCCGTGTCCACCACCAGCTTGATGAAGCCCTTGCCCCGCTCGTTCTCCGCCACATAGCGGCCGGAGTAGGTCATGGGCAGCTTGATCTCCTTGACATGCATGCCCTTGCCCTCGGCGCTGGCCTTGCTCTCGCCCACGCTGGCCACCTCCGGATCGGTGTAGATCACCGAGGGGACCACCTCGTAGCGCATCTCGTCGGGGATGCCCAGCATGTGGTTGACGGCCACCTCCGCCTCCCGATAGGCGGTGTGGGCCAGCATCAGCTTACCGTTGCAGTCGCCGATGGCGTAGACCCCGGCCACGTTGGTGCGCATATGGCTGTCGGTGACGACGGCGGCCCGGTCCATCTCGATGCTCAGCTTCTCCAGGCCCAGCCCCTTGGTATAGGGGCGGCGGCCCGCAGAGAGCAGAACCAGATCGCAGGGGATCTCGTGCTTCTCACCGGCGGCCTCGTAGAGGACGGAGTGGTCGGTGACCTCCAGCACCTTGCTGGAGAGCTTGAACTCCATGCCCCGCTTGCCGTACTCGTCCATCAGGATGTCGCAGATCTCCTGATCGGTGGGGCCGGCGATCTTGGGCATCATCTCCACCACGATCACGTGGACGCCCACGCTGGCGAAATAGCAGGCCATCTCCAGGCCGATGACGCCGCCGCCGATGACCACCAGGTCCCGGGGCAGCTCCTTGCGGTCCAGCACCTCCCGGTTGGTGACCACGAAGCCGGAGGCGAGGCCCTCTTTCAAGCCGGGGACCGGGGGCACCGTCGTCTCAGAGCCGGAGGCGATCACCAGACGCTTGCCCACATAGGTTTCGCCGCCGGCCTGGACGGCGAAGCCCTCATCGGTCCGGCCCTGGATCTCAGCGGCGGATTTGATGACGGTGACATGGTTGGCCTTCATGGTGGCGCCGACGCCGGACACCAGAGTCTTGACCACCTTGCCCTTGCGCTCCACCACCTTGGCGTGGTCGAAGGTCACCTTCTCCGCGGTGACGCCGAAGGCGGCGCTCTCCGTGGCGTGACGGTAGAGCTTGGCGGAATTGAGCAGCGTCTTGGTGGGAACGCACCCCACGTTCAGGCAGGTGCCGCCCAGATATTCCCGCTCGAACAGGGCAACCTGCATGCCGCCCTGGGCGGCCCGCTCGGCGCAGAGATAGCCGCCGGGTCCGCCGCCGATTACCAGTAGATCATATGTAGCCATACTATTCCTCCTTTATTTGGACAGCAGAACCGTGAAATGCTCCAGGTTGCTGCACAGCTGTTTCATGAAGCGGGAGGCCGGCGCGCCGTCCACAGCCCGGTGATCGTAGGTCAGGGACAGGCCCATGGCCGGATAGAGCTGGATGGAGCCGTCGGCGGCCTGGCGGGGACGCTGGACCGTGGTGCACACGCCCAGGATGCCGGTCTGGGGCGGGTTGATTACCGGCGTGAAGGACTCCACGCCGAAGGAGCCCAGGTTGGTCACCGTGAAGGTGCCGCCGCTGAGCAGGTCCGGGCTGATGCTGCCGCTGCGGGCCTTGGCGGCCAGATCCTTCACCTCCCGGGAGATCTCCAGCAGGCTCTTGGTATCGGCCTTGAAGATGGTGGGCACCATGAGGCCTCTGGGGGTATCCACCGCCACGCCCAGATTCACGTGCTTGAAGCGGCGGATGCTGTTCTCGTCCAGCATGTTGGCGTTCAGGTCCGGGCAGGAGAGCACCGTGCGGGAGACGGCATAGAGCACGATGTCGCCGATGGTGATGCCGTCGTAGGGCTCGCCGGCGGCCTTGAGCTGCTTGCGGTACTGGAGGATCTGCGTGGCGTCGAAGGAGAAGTTGTTGGTCAGCTGGGCCATGGTGCTCAGGGAGGTGTGCATGGACTTGCTGATGACCCGGCGGATGCCGCTGAACTTCACATC
>CALXDE010000167.1 GCA_944386965.1 uncultured Oscillospiraceae bacterium | reverse complement strand
GTGCTGCCCCTGTACCTGCTTTTGACCTTGCTGAGCCTTCACAGCAACGGCTTCCAGGCCACCGCCAAGGATGTGACCCAGATCCTCTACGCCATGTTCATCAATGCGGTGCCTGTCGTCACCCTGTTCTACGCGGTGCTCTGCGCCATGGCGGTGTGGAGTTACCTCTACAGCGCCCGGAGCGTGGGCATGTTCCACGCCCTGCCGGTGGACCGGGGGTGCCTGTTCCTCACCAGCGCCCTCTCGGGCCTTGCCATGATGCTCCTGCCCTATGTCATCGTGGGGAGTTTCACGGTGCTCATCTGCATCGGCTTCAACATCCTGCCGCCCCTGGCGGTGCTGAAGGTGGCGGTGGGCATCATGGGCCTGAGCATCTTTTACTTTGCCACCGCCACCCTCTGCGCCCACCTCACCAGCCACATCTTTGCCCTGCCGGTGTTCTACTTCATCGGCCATTTCTTTGCCGTGGGGTTCCACGCCCTCATCTCCAACTTCGCCGCCAACTTCATCTTCGGCTATGTGGGGGGCAGCGCCCCGGACTGGGTGCAGTTCTTCTCCCCCACGGTTTTCCTCACCAACGGCGTTCTCAATATGGGCTACATCCCCCCGGAGAGCCTGGACGCCGAGGGGACCTATGTCCTCAACGGCATGTGGGCCGTGGGGGTCTACACCCTCATCGGCATCGCCCTGCTGGCGGCGGCCTTCCTGCTCTACCGCCTGCGCCACAGCGAGAGCGCCGGCGAGGTGGTGGCCTTTGCGGGCCTGCGCCCGGTGTTCCGGTACGGCGTGGCCCTGTGCAGCGCCCTGACCGTGGGCCAGGTCCTCTATGAGATCCTGTGGCGGCTGCCCTTCCAGGAGGGGGTCTATGCGGACATGGTGCCCATGGGGGTGTTCATGGCTGTGGCGGCCATCGTGGGGTACTACGTCGCCTCCATGCTGCTGAAAAAGTCCGCCCGGGTGTTCCGGGACTGGCAGGGCCCGCTGACCACGGCGGCCATCATCGTGGTGCTGTGCTGCTGCGTGTCCTTCGACCTCTTTGGCGTGGCCGCCCGGGTGCCAGATGCCGGGGACATCGACACCCTCCACGTCTCCTGCAACTACTCCAACGTGGGCCTTACCCTGGCGCAGGACGACCCCCTGCTCCAGGACGCCCTGGCCCTCCACCGCTCTGTGATTGAAAACGAGAGCGCCATCCGCACCGACGGCGCGGCCCGGGGCTACACCTATCCCGTGGGGGAGGAGGTGGAGCGCTGCGGCCTGTCGCTGTTCTTCGACTACCAGCTGGAGGGGGGCGGCCGCCTGCGCCGGGAGTACTACCTCTTCATGACCCGGCACGACTGGGAGACGGCGGGCACCTACGCCAACGCCCTGAACGCCTTCCTCAACAACCCCGACACCCAGCAGGCCCTGTACACCGTCCCGGAGGGGGCCACCGTCACCATGGGGTACTTTGACTTCTACAACATGACGGCAGACACCGCGGCCGAGTACGGCGAGGACTACTACGGGGAGCTGGACCAGGCCCAGACCCAGCTGGTGTACGAGGCCGTCCTCCAGGACGCCCGGGAGGGGAACATCGGGGAGACGGCGTTCTTTGACCACGGCGACATCCTGGGCTATATCGACATCTCCTACAACCTCCGCCGCCAGGACCCCGACCACCCGGGGGACGTCTATGACGTGTCCAACACCCTGTCCATCGATGTGTACGACACCATGGAGCACACCCTTGCCGCCCTGGAGGCGGCAGGGGTGCTGCCCCTGGACCCCGGCGGGGAAGCGTGGACGCCCCTGCCGGAGCCGGAGGCGTACGAGGCAGTGGTGCCCCTGCCCGCCACGGAGGCGGTGTAAAGGGACGTTTCGCGGCTTGTTTTCCGGCAGACCCTGCCGGGAGATTCCCCCTGGCCCCAGGGGGGCGGAGACGTTTCGCGTCTCCGGCGCGACCTGATTTTTCCGGCAGCGCTGCCGGAGGGACGAGGGGGTTCCGCCCCCTCGGGGGCGGGTCACTTTTTCCGCGGCGAAAAAGTGACCAAAACGCCGCTTAGGGGGATGAAATTGTCGGACCTTATCGCCAAAGGGCGGCGAACGGTCCTCAAAATTTCACCCCCTAAGAACCCCCGGTTTTTTACGAGGGATGTCATCCGGAAAGCTGGGCAATCATTGGCGGCGCGTGGTCGAGGAACTGCCTCTTCGCTGATTCCCGCTGACGCTGACCCGGTGCTTCCGCCAGATTTTGCGGCCCTCGCTACCTGCGCCGCTTCCCCTGCGTGTCGCCCGCTGCGTCCTCGGGGGCCCGGTTCCGACGATCGCCTGAGTAGCGCTTAGCGAAGCGGAAAGCGCGGGGCCAGGAGCAGGGAGTAGACTGGTTACGGCGAAAGCCGCTAAAAACCTGGTTAAATAGTCAAGTCAATCTTGACCGGTCAAAAGTTTTCTTTTGGACCGGCCGCGGCCCGTTTTCTTTTCTAAAAAGAAAATGGGGGGCGGAACCGTTCCCCTGCGACCAGGGGACACCACCCTTGTCTGGCGACAAAAGTAGGTCGCGCCGGGGCGCGAAATGCCCCGCCCTTCCGGCGAGGCACTGCCGCTTTTTGCAAGAGAGAACAGAGAGAAAGAAGGCATTGCATGACATCACATCCCCGCCGGCGGCGGCTGAAAAAAGGATACCGGATACTTCTGCTCCTCCTGGTCCTGTGCGCTCTGGGGGTCGGGGCAAAGCTCCTGTGGCCCCGGAGCGTCACCCAGGCCATCAAAAACACCCCCGGCTACGGCGTGGAGATCCCGGCGTGGATCGAGGTGGATCTCCTGCCCGTCAACGAGTGGTCCCGGCCCGGGGAGCCCCTGCAGGAGGTCAACGGCGTGGTCATCCACTATGTGGGCAACCCCGGCACCTCCGCCGCGGCCAACCGCAGCTACTTCGAGAATCTGGCCACCACCCACGAGACGTCGGTGAGCGCCCACTTCCTGGTGGGGCTGGAGGGGGAAATTTTGCAGTGCGTGCCCCTTTCTGAAATTTCCTACTGTTCAAATCAGCGAAACTATGATACAATCGCCATCGAGGTATGTCATCCCGACGACACCGGGGTCTTCAGCGACCAGACGCTGGAGAGCGTGGAGCGGCTGACGGCCTGGCTGTGCGGGGTCTTTGACCTGGGCACGGATCAGGTCATCCGCCACTACGACGTCACCGGGAAGATCTGCCCCAAATATTACGTGGAGCACGAGGAGGCATGGCTCGATTTACTAGCCGGAATCGGGGCGGCCATCCCCGCCTTCGCGCAATAGCAAAAACCACCCGCAAGGGTGGTTTTTTTGCGCCCCGGGCCTCAGGAGCGCCGCAGGGTCTTCCACAGCAGACTTCCCCCCGCCCACAGCAGAAACGCCCCGAAGGGGGCGCGCAGGACCTCCGGGTCCATCGCCAGGGCCGCCAGGGACCCCGCCAGGGCCCCCAGGACCCCGGGCAGGGCGGCGGTTTTCACCGTGGGGCCGTCCAGATAGCCGTTTTTCCGGTGGATCACCAGCCCGGACGCCGCCGTGGGCAGGAAGAACAGCAGGTTGATGGCCTGGGCCTCTCTCTGGTCCACCCCCAGGAAGAGGGTCATGCACAGCAGCAGCAGCGTCCCGCCCCCCACGCCCCAGGCCGAGAGGACCCCCGTGCCCAGGCCGCACAGCAGCGGCAGGAGAACGTCCCTCATGTGAGATACCGCACCCCCCCGTAGAGCAGGAACAGGGCGAAGAGGACCTTGAGCCACTTCACCGGCACCCTATCAAAGGTGAGCCCGCCCACAAGGCCCCCCAGCCCGCCCCCCAGGAGATAGGGCCAGGCGGCGGCGAGGTCCAGGCGGGCGTGGAAGAAGTACACGGCGGCGGATACCAGGCAGATGGGAAAGATCACCGCCACGCAGTTGGCGAACACGGCCCTGCTCCCCAGATCCCCCCACCGGGAGAGCAGGGGCAGCAGGACCATCCCCCCGCCCCCGCCGAACACTCCGTTGACCGCGCCACCCAGGGCCCCGGCCAGGCGCAGCTTGTTTCCTCGCTTCACGGGTCTTGCCTCCCCTCACGCAGCGGCACAGGGGCGCCGCGGCTGCGGCGCCCCTGTGTCCGCGTTATTTCAGCTGGAAGCTCTGGCAGTCGGTGCACTGGTCCTTGGCGGGGTGGGACTCGTGGGTGCCCACCTGGATGCTGTTCAGGCCGCAGTACTGCTCTCGCTGGCAGTGGTTGGCGCAGCTGGTGACGGTGCAGCGGATGGCCTTGTTGGGGGTGCAGGAGCAGCCGTTGTTGGTGTAATCGTTCATGGTGTGTTCCTCCTTTGAAAAAGT
>CALXDE010000166.1 GCA_944386965.1 uncultured Oscillospiraceae bacterium | reverse complement strand
CGTTGTTGACAATATTATGGTGGGTCAGCATGACGCCCTTGGGGAATCCGGTGGTGCCGGAGGTATACTGCATGTTGGCCACGTCGTAGGGACTCACAGCCGCAGCCCGGCGCCGGACCTCCTCCATAGGCGTCCGGGATGCGCGATCCAGCATCTCCTCCCAGGTGAGGCATCCGTTCATCCGGAAGCCCACTGTCACCACATTGCGCAGGAAGGGCAGGCGCTTGCAGTGGAGGGGCGCTCCGGCTCTGGCACTCTCCAGTTCCGGGCAGAGTTCCTGGACGATCTTGGCGTAGGGGCTGTCCCGGTAGCTTTCGATCATCACCAGGGTATGCGTATCGCTCTGGCGCAGCAGGTACTCCGCCTCGTGGATCTTATAGGCGGTATTCACCGTCACCAGCACAGCGCCGATCTTGGTGGTGGCCCAGAAGGTGAGGTACCACTGGGGCACGTTGGTGGCCCAGACGGCCACCTTGTCCCCCGCCTTCACCCCCAGGGCGATGAGGGACTGGGCCACCCGGTCCACATCCTCCCGGAACTGGCTGTAGGTCCGGGTGTAGTCCAGGGTGGTATACCGGACAGCCAGCTGGTCGGGGAACTCCTCGGCCATGGTGTCCAGCACCTGGGAGAAGGTCTTTTCGATGAGCGTCTCCTTCTTCCAGATAAACTTGCCCGTGCCGGCTTTGTTGGAATAGAGGTGCTTCTTCTGGCGGCTGGGGTTGTCAAAGCGGCCCATGAACACGGCGAAGTGGGTCAGCACCATCTCCAGGTCGCTGATGCCCTCCACCCAATCCGGTTCCCACACCAGGGAGAGGAACCCGTCGTAGTTCACCGACCGGAGGGCGTTCATCATGTCCTGCATGGGCAGCTCCCCCTCTCCCATGAGCTCGTGGATGAGGGCTCCGCCCTGTCTCCGTCCGTCGCTGAGGCGGACGTGGCGGACATAGGCGCCCAGATTGGTGATGGTTGTCTCGGCGCTCTCCCCGGCGGCAAAGCAGGTGGCGAACATATTCCAGCAGGCAGCCAGGCTGTCGCAGGCAAAGCGGTTGAGCACATCCCGGGCCCGTCCCGTGTCCGCAAGCGCGCCGGCAGTCTCCAGCAGCAGCACCACGCCGGAGCGCTCCGCCGCCGCCACATAGGGCGCCAGGGCCGCAGCGGCGGCGTCCGTATCCTCGCAGGCCGTGGACAGCACCACATAGGGCACCGACAGATTCCGGGCCACGGAGATGGTATCCCGGATCACATGCTCCGCCTGGGGCGCCGCGAAATCCACATCTGTTCCGATGCAGGGGACGCTCAGGTCCTGCCGGGTGAGGCTGCGCTTGGCGGACAGGGCCAGCTCCGGGTTGGTGGGGCTGGTGCGGGCGCAGAAAACCGGGTTCTGGACGCTGTCCATCTCCACGCCCTGGAGCCGCGTCTCCGCGGCGGCGGCGCAGAAGTCCGCCCAGTCCCGGCCGGGCCAGTTGTGCATGGTATAAGAGAGTTTCATGGCCGATTAGACCTCCTCGTAGACAATCTTGTTCAGGGCGCTGATGTAGGCCCGGATGGAGGCGCCGATGATATCCGTGGACAGGCCCGTGCCGGAGTAGAGCTTCCCGCCGGCCCGCAGCTTCACCAGGGCCGAGCCCATGGCCTCCCGGCCCTCGGTAACGGTCTGGATCTGGAAATCGTCCAGCTCATAGTGGTGGCCGATGGCCTGCTCGATGGCCAGGAACGCCGCGTCCACCGGTCCGTCGCCGTTGGCCACGCTGTTCATCTTCTCCCCGTCCTTCTCCAGGGTGAGATTGGCCATGGCGCCGATAGAGCCGCCGCTGGTGATCACATAGTCGGCCAGGCGGTAGGTGGAGGGCACCTGGAGCGCGGCGGAGGCGATGATGGCCTCCAGCTCCCGGGAGCCCACAAACTGCTTCTTCTTGGCCGCCGCCTGGAAGGCCTCATAGACCTTGGCCGCGTCCTCCTCGCTCAGGTCATAGCCCAGCTGGTGGACCGCGGCCACCAGCTCGGAGATACCGTCGTCCGCGCTCAGGCAGATGCCGGCCACCTCGGCGCTGACCCCATTGTCAAAGGGGGAGCCGGCGCTGCGCTCGGTCTGGAGGAGCCACTGCATCTGCTTGGCCGAGCGGGTCAGCTCCGTGGTGCGCAGGTTGGTGGCCATCCCCAGCTCATCGCCCTTGACGCCCACAAAGGCCGCCAGATCCACCAGGCTCGGGCAGTCCAGGGGCGCGATGGAGGTCTTGATCACCGCGGCTCCGGCCTCCACCGCCGCGGCGGCGCTGGCCACGGACATCTTCAGCATGTCGCTGATCTCCACGCCCAGCTCCGCCTTTTTCAGCTCCGGCACGTTCTCATACACCTCGCCCAGGAACTTTGTCCACTCCTTGGGCGTCATGACGCCGGCGCTGTCGCACAGCGTCACCTGGGCGGCCCCGGCCTCCACGGCGGCGGCCAGCACCTCCCGCAGGAAGGCGCTCTCGGCCCGGGTGGCGTCCAGAGCGGAAAAGGCCACCGCCTCGGTATAATAGCGGGCCTTGGCGATCAGGGCGCGGATCATCTCCAGCATGGCCGGCGCCTTTTTGTGGCACTGGTACTCCATCTGGATGGCGGACACCGGGGCCATGATGTGCAGCACCGGCTTCTTTGCCCCCTTGATGCTCTCCCACGCCTCCGTCACGCTCTCCTCCGTCATGCCGCAGGCGGCGGACAGGGCGGCGCTCCCCACAACAGAGGCAATGGTCTTGTTGGCCAGCACATCCGCCCTGGGGTCCTGGATGGCGGGCAGCTCGATGACGTCCACACGGAGCCGGTCCAGGGTGCGCGCGATCTCGATGCGCTCCTTGAAGCTGACGGAAAAGGCGCGGCGCTGGGCGGCCTGGCGCAGGGTGATGTCGGACAATTTGATGCTCTTCATGGTCTTACACTCCTCATTTCGATTTGCGGCTCCTGAGTCCGCCCGCCGCGCCGGCGGTCGGGAAGAACAGGGGCGGCCGGGTAAAACAAAAATCCCAGGGGCACAAAACTGTGCTCCTGGGACGATAATCTCTTACCGCGGTACCACCCGGATTTACGCTGACGCGTACGCTCATACAGACTCCATCAAGCCTGTGCCGGCGATAACGGGGGCATATCCGTGATCCCCTACTGGCGCTGCGCGTTGGGGGACCCAGCTCCGGTGGCAGCCGCCAGTCCGCCGCTTCCCGGCTCGCACCAACCGCCGGTTCTCTGAAAGCCAACCAAGACTGGCATAACACCTTCTAAGCTTTTGTGGGATGCAATTAACTGTTGCGTATTGTACCATGCCCGCCCCGCCAGCGTCAAGGTGCAAACCGAACAGGACGCCGCCCTCCGGCGCCGCGGATTTTCTCCCATTTAGACAAAAAGGGCGCCGGCCCGCCGCCGGCACCCTCTCACTGTCTCATTTCACTCCGCCTCGTAGAGCAGATCGTCGTCATAATCGTCGCATTCCGGCTTCAGGATGCCGTGGATCAGGCTGGTCAGTCTGTCCCAGAAAGCGATAACCAGACACACAGAGGCCGCCAGAGCCAGAGACGCGCCGATGATTTTCAGAATAAAGCGGGCCGTTTTCATGATCGTTTCCTCCTCACGTCGGTGTGTGATCCCATATGATGGAAGTATTGTACACCAGTTCCGAAAAAAATACAAGATTTTTCCGCCGGAAACTGTCAAAACCGGATATACAGCTCGATCTCCACCCGTCTCTCCCCTACAGTGACCCGGGCCTCGTCGGCCATCTGTCCCACCAGGGGGAGCTCACTGTCGCCGGCGCACTGCTCGCCCCCGGCCAGTTCCCAGAACTCCTCCACCAGGGCCACGTTTCGGGAGGCCGGGTGGAGGATCTCCTCCAGCGCCTCCATCTCCCGCCGGCGCTCCGGGTCAAAGTCCCCCCGCGCCAGCAGGCGCAGTCCCTCCGCCTCCCGCTTAATGTGGAGGTCCACCGCTTCGCCTCCGGAGCGCAGCAGCAGGGTGTACAGCTCGTCAATGGCCCGGCACATCTTCCGCCGGGCCAGGTGCAGGTGTTTCATGGTATTACTCCTTTGGTTCCGATTTCAGCGCCTCGATAATGGGGATCACCAGGACGCAGGTGAGTCCGGCGGCAAACCCGTTGTTGTAGAGGTTCATGCCCCCGTGCAGGATGGAGGTGTGCTGGACGATGGCCATGTGGACAAACCCAGCCGCCGCGCCCCAGGTCCAGCCGAACTGTCCGGCAATGGGGGCCAGGCCCGTACACAGCAGTGTGGCCAGCAGGGTCCCCTGCGCCGTCAGGGGCACGTGGCCCATGAGCATGGAGGACACAATGGCCCCCGCCATCACCGGCAGCACGTTCTTCGGGTGTTTTCCGAAAGCGGCGAACCCCGTCATGGCCAGGATGCAGCACACCAGCGGACCGTTGAGCGGCACGCCGAGAATCAGGAGATAGCCGAAGCCGATGGCCCCGGTGAGGGCCATATTCACAAAGGTGACCCCCGGTCCGTCCAGGGCCATGAAGTCCGCCACCGCACGGCCGGAGTGGCGCCACAGACGGCGGCAGGCCTCAAAGCTCCTGCCCCCCAGCGCCACGCCCGCCGCCAGCAGGCCCAGCAGCAGCGCCGCCGTCAGCACGCACAGCAGCACATGGCTCTCCTCGCTCCAGCTGCCCTGGGTGACAAAGTCCACGCCGCAGCCCTTGAGGATGCTGGTGACTCCCAGGCCCACGAAGCCGGCGGAGAAGCCCACATTGTAAAGGTTGTACCCCTGGTGGATGCGGACGGTGTAAGCGGACACCGGCGGCAGCAAAAACCCCACCACCGCTCCGCACGTCAGCATGGACACCAGGCGCAGACCCGGTCGGGCGTGGAGCATGAGAAAGCTCACCAGCGGCGAGAGGCAGGTGCCAAACAGGGTCAGGTAGAGGTACTTGGAGAAGGGCTCCCGTTTGAATCTGGCATAGAGCCATCCCCCCAGCAGAATGGGGGTGCTGTTGATGAGGTTCTTCCCCAGCAGGGCAAACCCCGCCATCATGAAGAGGCAGGCATAGGTGGCGCCGGTGAACGGCAGCTTCATCCGCCGCACCAGCAGGGCGCTGAGGAGCAGCAGGACCGCCGCGTTCAGCAGCGCCCCGCCGGCGCCTCCGGTGCAGATGGGATCGGTGATAAGGCCCGCCTCCCCCATCTGAATCGCCCAAAAGCCCCGGAAGAGGCCCCAATCCGGCTGGGCGATGACGGCAAACACCGCCAGCAGCCCCGCCATGCCCAGGATGATGCCGAACAGAATGGTATCCATCTGCACCGCCCGCTTTTTCAATCCCTGCTCCATGGGTCACCTCGCCTCTCCTGTTCTCTGGGCATAGTGTACCGGAAAACCGCGGCGCTGGCAAGGGCCTGAGGCGAAAAAGGGCGAAAAAAGGTCCGGCCAAAATATGGCCGGACCTCTCTCCTCCGATCAGGACGCCTGAGCGGCGCCGCTGCTGACGGCGAAGGTGAGCTTCGCCCCGTCGCTGTCGACGGTGACGCGCTGCCCGTCGGACAGGGTCCCCCGGATCAGCATCTCCGCCAGCTGCGTCTCCAGGTTCTTCTGGAGGTAGCGCTTCACCGGGCGGGCGCCGTAGGCCGGGTCGTAGCTGGCCTGGGCGATGAACGCCTTGGCCGCGTCGGTGAGGGACATGGTGATGTCCCGGTCGGTGAGGCGATTCGCGA
>CALXDE010000165.1 GCA_944386965.1 uncultured Oscillospiraceae bacterium | reverse complement strand
GCCCGGCTCATGGCCCTGATGCTCTCGGGCAGCATCATCGCCAGCGTGTTCAACACCCTGGGCGGCATCACGGGGAATGTGTTCTTTTTCCTGCTCATCTCCATGCTGGGCAACACCCTGAACTTCGCGCTGAACCTGTTGGGGTGCTATGTCCACGACCTGCGGCTGCAGTGCCTGGAGTTCTTTGGAAAGTTTTATCAGGACGGCGGAAAGCCCTTCCGCCCCCTGGCCATCAACACAAAATACGTAGACATCAAGGAGGAAAACTGACATGTTGGCAGAATTCGTCAATCAATTCGGAGGCATCGGCCTCGCATTTCTGGGCGCGGGTCTGGCCGCGGGTATGTGCTGCGTGGGCTCCGCCCGGGGCACCGGCATCGCCGGCGAGGCGGCCACGGGCCTTCTCAGCGAGAACCCTGAGCATTTCTCCAAGTGCCTGATTTTGCAGGTCATCCCCGGCACCCAGGGCCTGTACGGCCTGGTGACGTGGTTCTTTGCCCTGTTCACCATCGGCGTGTTCTCCGGCGGCATCCAGCCCCTGACCATCACCCAGGGCCTCACCGTTCTGGTGGCGTGCCTGCCCTGCGCCATGGGCGGCTACCGCTCCGCCATCTACCAGGGCCGGGTGGCCGCGGCGTCCATCAACATGGCCGCCAAGCAGCCCGACGACTGGTCCAAGGGCATCATCCTGTGCGTGGTGGTTGAGTTCTACGCCATTTTGTCCCTGCTGGCCTCCATCCTGCTGCTGATGAACGCGCTGTGATGGCGGGAGCGGCAGAGCGCGTCACAATACAGGAAAGGCGGTAAGCGGCTGATATGAACGGAATCGAAAAAATTACCGCGCGCATCCGGCAGGACGCCGACGCCGACGTCGCGGCTATCCGCGCCCAGGCGGAGGCCCAGGCCGCCCAGATCCGGGCACAGTATGAGGCCCAGGCCAAGGCCCAGGCCGAGAAGGCCGCCGAGAGCTGCCGTCAGGCCGCCCGGCAGCGGCTGGAGCGGCTGGAGAGCGCGGCGGAGATGGAGGGGAAGACCAGCCTCCTCACCGCCAAGCAGGCGTGCATCGACCAGGCCTTTGCCAAGGCCCGGGAGAAGCTTCTCACCCTGCCGGAGGCGGACTATGTGGAGCTGCTGGCCAAGCTGGCGGCCCGCTCGTCGGTCACCGGCCGGGAGGAGATCGTCCTCAACCGGCGGGACCGGGAGGCTGTGGGCGCCAAGGTGGCCGCCCGGGCCAACGAGCTGCTGGCCCAGGCCGCGGCGCCGGAGCTGCCCGCGGAGCTCAAAGAGTCCAAGGCCGGCAGCATCCTCACCAAGGTGGTCACCGGCGCCAGCGCCCTGCTCCAGGGGACGGCGATGCTCACCCTGGCTCCGGACACCGCGGAGATCGAGGGCGGGCTCATCCTCCGGGATGGGCAGGTGGAGGTGAACTGCGCCTTTGAGACGCAGCTGCGTCTGCTGCGGGAGAACATGGCCGGCCAGGTGGCCCAGGTCCTGTTCGGCTGAAGCCGTCCGCCGGGCCCCCGCGGGCGGCCCGGGAGTGACTGATACGTTACGGAAAGGGAGGATGGCTTTTGGCAAAGAAGAAGACGATCAAGGATACCGATTATCTCTTCCTCTCCGCCCGGCTGCGGGCCATGGAGGGGAAGCTCCTGACCGCCGGGCGCATGGAGCGCATGATCGACGCGCCCTCCGCCGCCGACGCGGCCAAGGTGCTCGCGGAGATCGGTTACAGCGACTTTTCCCCCGCCAGCGAGGCGGAGCTGAATCAGGCCCTGGCGCTGGAGCGGGAGAAGGTGTTTCAGGAGCTCTACCAGTTTGTGCCGGACCGGGCGGTGGTGGACGTGTTCAAGGTGAAGTACGACTACCACAACGCCAAGGCCGTGCTCAAGAGTCTGGCCGTGGGGGCCGGGGTGGAGCGGCTGCTGGTGGACGCGGGCCGGGTGAGCGCGGCGAAGCTGGCCAAGGCCCTGGAGGAGGGGGATTACGCCGCCCTCCCCCAGGAGATGCAGGTTCCCTGCCGCCAGGCCCACGAGGTCCTCAGCGCCACCGGGGACCCCCAGCAGAGCGACTTTATTCTGGACGCGGCATATTTCCAGGAGATGCTCCACGCGGCGGAGGAAACCGGCAGCGAGCTGCTGGTGGGCTATGTCCGCGCCACCATCGACGCGGCCAACCTCCGCTCGGCGGTGCGCACGGTGCGGATGCGCAAGGGCGGAGACTTCCTGCGCCAGGTGCTCTTTGCCGGCGGCACGGTCCCGGTGGACCGGGTCATGTCCGCCGCTCTGGGGGGCGGCCTGGAGGATGCCTACCGCACCGGCGTTCTGCGCGCCGCGGCGGAGCTGGGCGCCGCCGCCATCCGGGGCGGAAGCCTGACGGCCTTTGAAAAGGCCTGCGACGACGCGGTCACCGCCTGTGCCGCCCAGGCCAAATCCGTGCCCTTCGGCGTGGAGGTGGTCATCGGCTATCTGGTGGCCAAGGAGATCGAGTTCACCGCCGTGCGGGTGATCATGGCCGGGCGCATGGCCGGCATCAGCGGCGAGAAGATTCGGGAAAGGCTGCGTGAGAGCTATGTATAAGATCGCGGTGCTGGGCGACCGGGACAGCGTGCTGGGGTTCAAGGCCCTGGGGCTGGAGGTGGTGTTCGCGGAGGACGCGGACACCGCCCGTCAGGCGCTTCACCGGCTGGCCCGGGAGGATTACGCCATTATCTATATCACCGAGCAGCTGGCCAGGGACCTCTCCGCCGAGATTGCCCGGTACAAGGACGCCGTCACCCCGGCGGTGATCCTGATTCCCGGCAAGACCGGGTCCCTGGGACTGGGGGCCGCGGCGCTGCAGAGCGCGGTGGAGCGGGCCGTGGGGGCGGACATCACCTAGTTTCAAAAAAGTGCCAGCACTTTTTTGAAAAGGGGTTCGCGCCGAGCGCGGCGCGCAAGGTGTTTTTCCGAGGCGCATGTCCCCGGAAAAACAGATTTGGATTTGCGCCCCTGGGCGGCTGAGTCAATGTATTTTTCTTCAGGCGCATGTCGTCAGAAAAATGAAATTGGATGGGCGTGCCTTCCGCGGGCGCGTGCCCCCGGGAAAAGGATTGATTTTCACCGGCCGCGGCGCGGGCAATTGTCCCAGGAGAAAATCGCCGCGGCAGGGCATGCATGTGTTTTTGAGGAAGCCTTTAGAAATTGAACGAGAAAGGCAGTGAAGGAATGAGTCAAGGCAAGATCATCAAGGTATCCGGCCCGCTGGTGGTGGCCGAGGGTCTGGCCGACGCCAACATGGCCGACGTGGTCCGGGTGGGCGAACAGCGCCTGATCGGCGAGATTTTGAACATGACCGGCGATCAGGCCTCCATCCAGGTCTACGAGGAAACCAGCGGCCTGGGTCCCGGCGCCGCGGTGGAAACCACCAGCGCGCCGATGAGCGTGGAGCTGGGGCCGGGCCTCATCGAAAATATTTACGACGGCATCCAGCGGCCTCTGGAGGAGATCGTCAAAAAGATCGGCGCCAACCTTCAGCGGGGCGTGGAGGTTCCGGCCCTGAGCCGGGAGAAGAAGTGGGCCTACACCCCCGTGGCCAAGGCGGGAGACGCTGTCACCGGCGGCGACGTGCTGGGCACGGTGCCGGAGACGAGCGTGGTGCTCCACAAGATCATGGTGCCCAACGGTGTCTCCGGCACGGTGGAGTGGGCCATCGGGCCCGGCGAGTACACCATTGAGACGGTGGTCGCCAAGGTCCGCACCGACAAGGGGGAACTCAGGGAGCTGACCATGGTGCAGAAGTGGCCGGTCCGGATCGGCCGCCCCTACAAGAAGAAGTTCAACCCCGTGGCGCCCCTCCAGTCCGGCCAGCGGGTCATCGACACCATGTTCCCCATCGCCAAGGGCGGCACCGCCGCCGTTCCCGGACCCTTCGGCTCCGGCAAGACCGTGGTGCAGCACCAGCTGGCCAAGTGGTCCGACGTGGACATCGTGGTCTATGTGGGCTGCGGCGAGCGGGGCAACGAGATGACCGACGTGCTCCGGGAGTTCCCGGAGCTCACCGACCCCCGCACCGGGGAGACGCTGATGAAGCGCACGGTGCTCATCGCCAACACCTCCGACATGCCCGTGGCCGCCCGTGAGGCGTCGGTCTACACCGGCATCACCATCGCCGAGTACTTCCGGGACA
>CALXDE010000164.1 GCA_944386965.1 uncultured Oscillospiraceae bacterium | reverse complement strand
CGGGCTCCAGCTGGGAAGCCACATACTCGCCGATGGCCTTGCCGCCGGCCTCGTTGTCGGTGCTGATGAAGGCCACATACTCGCCGGAGTCGGTGCCGATGTCGCAGATGACCACGGGCACGCCGGCAGTCTCAGCCTCGGACAGCACGGCCACGCAGGAGGCGCTGTCGGTGGGGGAGATGATGATGGCGTCCACCTGCTTGGTGATGGCGTCCTGGGCGTTGGACAGCTGGGTGTTGGCGTCGTCCTTGGAGTCATAGACCACGCACTCCATGCCGTTCTTGTTCAGCTCATCCTCGATGCCGTGGCGGACATAGCGCCAGAAGGGCACGTCCAGAGACGGAGTCAGGTAAGCTACGGTGCCAGCGGTGGCGGTATCACCGCCCTGGTCGGTGGTTGTGTTGCTGCCAGTGTTGTTGCCGGTAGTATTGTTGCCGGTGTTGTTGCCGGAGCAGCCGGCCAGCAGGCCCAGCAGCATCGTCGCGCAGAGCAAGAGTCCCAATACTTTCTTCATTTCATTTTCCTCCTTTGATTATTTGCCCTTTTTGACTTTGACTTTGGACAATTTCTCCGCCAGCACGGCAATCACGATCACTGCGCCGATCGCGGTGCCCTGCCAGTATGGATTCACACCCAGAAGGTTCAGCGCGTTGCGCAGGAAGCCCACCAGCAGAACGCCGATGATCGTTCCCCACAGCGTGCCCTTGCCTCCGCTCATGCTGGTTCCGCCGATGACGGCGGCCGCGATGGCGTCCATCTCGTTGCCATCGCCGTATGTAGCGTCGCAGGCCATCAGACGGCTGGTCATGATCCAGGCGGCAAAGCCGCACATCAGACCGGAAATGACATAGGCCATCATGACGTTGAACTTCACATTGATACCCGTCAGCCGCGCGGCCTCCATGTTGGAGCCAAGGGCGTACAGATACCGGCCGAACTTCGTCTTGGACATAATCCAGATGAAGATGGCGAACATAATCAGGATAAAGATGATGTACACCGGGAAGGAGCCGCCGATCCGCCCCTTGCCCAGGAAGCTGTAGACCTCCGGAAACTTGGAGGCCGTATTGGCGTCGGAGATGACGTAGTCCAGGCTGCGGCCGATCTCCATCATGCCCAGGGTCACGATAAAGGCGGGCAGCTGGAGATAGCCGATCAGGAACCCGTTGACCAGGCCCATCAGCACGCCCACCAGCAGAATGACCAGCACCCCCAGGAACACATTCTGGGTGTTCATCAGCACCATGCCGCCGATCATGCCGGACAGGCCCAGAATGGAGCCCACCGACAGATCAATGCCGGAGGTGATGATCACAATGGTCATACCAATGGCCAGCATGGACGTGGAGGAAACCTGGCTCATCACGTTCATAATGTTGGACGGCGTGAGAAAATAGGGGGAGGCGAAGCTCATTACCGCGAAGAACACGATAAAGATCACCAGCATAGACAGCTCTGTCTTGTACTCCCGGCCGATCCGTCTCCCGATGCCGCCGCTGCGCAGTGTATTCCCAGAATTCATTGTTTCCCCTCTCCTATCGTAGAATAATAGCCGATCTTTTCCTCTGTGGCCTCATCGGACGGCAGCACCGCCGTGACCAGGCCCTCCCGCATGACGTAGATGGTATCGCACACACCCAGGACCTCCGGAATTTCGGAGGAGACGAGGATAATCGCCATCCCCTGGGCCGCCAGACTGCGCAAAATCGCGTAGATATCCGACTTGGCGCCGATGTCCACGCCACGGGTGGGTTCATCGATGATCAGCACCTTGGGCGCCAGCAGAATCCACTTGGCCAGCAGCACCTTCTGCTGGTTGCCGCCGCTCAGGCTCTTGACCTGCAGGTCTATGTTGGCGGTCTTGATCTCCAGCTTGTGGATCATCTCCTGGCAGTCGCGCTCAGCCTCCCGGCCGTTCAGCACGAAGCCGCCCCGGTCGGCCAGCTTAGCCAGGCCGATGTTCTTCAAAACGCTCAGCTCCTGGATCAGCCCGTCGGTCTTGCGGTCCTCCGGCACAAAGCCGATGCCCGCGTCAATGGAGCTGTGGATGCTGCGGCCGCGGACCTCTTTCCCGTCCACCAGCACGGTCCCGCTGTTTCTGGGGTCGGCGTTGAAGATCGCCCGCATCAGCTCCGTGCGCCCGGCGCCCACCAGTCCGGAAAATCCGGCGATCTCGCCCCGGTGCACCTGGAAGGAGATGTCCCGGGCGTAGCCGTTCTGGTCGGTGATGCCCCGGACCTCAAACGCCACAGGCTCGTGGGCCCAGTCCAGCTTCTCCGTGTCCCCGCCGGCGCCGTAGAGATCCTTGACCTCCCGGCCCACCATGGCGCGAATCAGGTCGTCCTGGGCCAGCTCCGCCGTGGGAACGCCCTCCAGGATCAGGTGCCCGTCCCGCAGGACCGTGATGCGGTCGGAGATCTCATAGATCTCATTGATCTTGTGGGAGACGATGATAAACCCGATGCCCTCTTTTTTCAGCTTGCGGACGATGTCGAACAGGATCTCGATCTCCCGGACGGAGAGGGAGGCTGTGGGTTCGTCCAAAATGATGGTTTGCGCGTTGGTGGAAACCGCCTTGAGAATCTCGATGACCTGCATCTGGGCCACAGAGAGGGTGTTCACCTTGGCATAGGGGTCCAGGCGGTTCTCCATGCCGAACAGCCCCAGGAGCTTCCGGGTTTCGGCAGCCATGGCCCGCTTGTTCGCCAGGAAGTGGAACTTGTAGTACTTCTTGTCCGTCAGGAAGATGTTCTCCGCGATGGACAGGTCCGGCACCAGGCTGAACTCCTGGGTCACAATGGAGACGCCGTGCTCTGTGGCCTCCCCCACGCTGGAAAAGCTCTCCACCTGCCCGTTGACCTTCATTTCACCGCCGTCGGCCTGGTAAATTCCGGCGAAGATTTTAGACAGGGTGGATTTGCCCGCGCCGTTTTCGCCCATCAGCGCGTGGACTTCTCCCTTGCGCAGCGTAAAATCGATTCCCTCAATGGCGACCACACCGGAGAATTCCTTTTTGATGTTTCTGGCTTCAATCAAAATTTCGTTCACGTTCTCACTCCTCCGGGTATTGTCTTTATCTACAATAAACAATTATAGCAGATTTTCCTTTTTGTGCAAATATTCAAAACATATGCGTATCCATAGATTTTATCTATGGATATGAGCGGGCGTTACTGCCCGGGATTCAGCATCCGAAGATATCGCTTCGTCAGCGGCTGCAGGGGCGTATCCCATTTCTTGATCCACCCGATCCGCAGCGGCTGAGCGCCCTCCAGGGGCTTGGCCGTGATGCCGCCTCCGGTCAGAAGGGCGCCGGCGTCCGCGCGGACGCTGACAGCGCAGGCGTCCGTCTCCAGCAGGAGGCGGCGCAGCATCAGCCCGTTGCTTACAACGATCCGCCTGTCCCCCTGGAGCAGGGAGGGGTCCTCGTCGGAGAAGCCCACGGTATTTTCCGTGCCGTAGTCATAGGACAAAATCGGGCAGCGCATCAGATTTTGGCGGGATATGGTTTCCTGCCCGGCCAGGGGATGGCCTTCCCGCAGCAGTACGCACGGCTCCCCACAGGTGATGGCGTAAAATTCCACCTTTTCTCCCCGCAGCTCCCGGAACACCGCCTGCTCCTTGTTTTGAGGGAAGTGGAGAAAGCCGATCTCGCTGCGCTCGGCGGCCACGTCGGCGATCACGTCCGCCATGTTTCCCTCCAGGAATCTGGCGCTGTAGTAGGGCTCCTCCAGCTCCCGCAGGAAGCGGGCAAAGGCCTCGCCGGCCGGAGAGAAGTGCTGCACGCTGATGGAGAACACGCTTCGCACGGGCTGCTTCTCCGCGCAGTATTTCTCGTGCACCGCCGTCATCCGCTCGTAGACCGTCCGGATATCCGCCAGGAACTCCTCCCCCTGTTCCGTAACGGACACGCCTGAGCGGCCCCGTTCAAAGATCCGGAACCCAACCTCCCGCTCCACCGACTGGATGGCGTGGGTCAGGCTGGGCTGGGCCACATACAGCTGCTTGGCCGCCTCGCTGATGGACGCGCAGCGGGCTGTGGTCAGCAGATACTCAATCTCCTTGAGAGTCATGGTCCGCCTCCTTTGCCAGGTAATAGGTCATCACCGGGGCGCCGGCGTGAATTTCCACGCCGCTGGCCGCCTCGCCGGCCTCGATCATCTCGTGGAGATACCGCCGCACCGCGATTTTGGACAATCCAGCCGCCCGGGCCAGTTCCTCCGCGGGAAAGGACTGCCCCGGATGCTCCGCCAAAACGTCCAGCACCTGCCGGTAGAGCTCGGGGTCCAGCCCCTTTTCCGCCAGCCGGGCCTTGCGCACCGCGTCTCCGCCCGCCGCGGCGCTGGCGAACACGGCGTCGATCCGCCGCTGGTCCAGACCGCTCATGGCGTTGATGATCTGATAGCGCTGGTCAAACCGCTCCAGGGCCTCGGCAAAGCGCTCCTGGGTAAAGGGCTTGAGCAGATAGTCCACCACCCCGAAGGGCAGCACCTCCCGGATGTTGGCCGTTTCGTTGGCCGCCGTCATCACGATCACCTCCACCGGAAGGATCTCCTTGCGCAGCCGGTAGAGGAACTCCTTTCCGTTGACCTGGGGCATGAACAGATCCAGGATGATCAGGTCCACCGGATTCAGCCAGATGTAGTTCAGCGCCTCCTGGCCGTTGGAGAAGATGGCCTTTACCTGAAAATCCGGATTTTTTTCCACAGATTCCTTGGTGCTCCGGGCGATTTCCGGCTCATCCTCTACAATAATCACTCGATACATGGCCCGTTTTCCTCCTCTCGCCTGCGGAAGGACACGGTAATGGATGTGCCCTCCCCGGGCTCCGTCTCCACCTCGATGGTCCCGTGGTACTGGTCCACCAGCTCTCCCACCAGGAACAGCCCCGTGCCCCGGCCCTGTCCCTTGGTGGAGCTGCCCTTCTCAAAGAGATGCCTGCGAATCTCCTCGGGCATCCCCCGGCCGGTATCGGTGACGGTGAGGATGGTATACTGGCGGTCGATCAGCAGTCCAAGACTGATCTCCTTCATCTTGCCATCGCTCTCCCGCAGCTCGTCGATGGCGTTTTGCAGCAGATTCCCCAGGATGGTCACATAGCAGTCAAAGGGGACGCCCTCTGTCAAATTCGTGCAGCGGCTGTCCGGCTGGAGCTCCAGCTTGATGCCGCTGTTGCCGGCCTCCGCCATTTTGCCGATGACAATGGCGGCGATCCCCGTGGATTCGATCTCCTTGGTGACCTTGGCGATATTGGCCGACATGGCCCCCACGTTGTTGACGATAAAATTCCGGGCCTCGTTGGGGTGCTGCTGCTCCAGATATCCCAGGATCACATGAAGCTTGTTGTTGAACTCATGGTTGAAGGAGCGCAGGGTGTCCACCATCTGATTGGCCCCCGACAGCTCCTGACCCAGGCGGCGCACCTCCGTCACGTTCCGGGAGATGGAGGCCGCACCGATGACGCGCCCCCGCTCATAAACTGGGATGCGGCTGGTCACATAGTCCTCTCCCCGGATGCGGACGCTGAGGTTGTACTGAGCCGTGCCCGTCTCCAGGACATGGGGCAGCTGCGTCTCCGGATAGATGTCTTTGAGCTTCCCCTCGTAATGCAGCAGCGTCTCCGGCGCGCCCAGCATTTTCAGAAACGCCCGGTTCATCAGGATGATCTCTCCCCGGAGATTGATGGCCACGATCGCCTCCTCCAGGGCGTCCAGCACCTCGCTGCGCTCATCCGTCAGCCGGCGGTACTCCTCCACCCGCCGGCCCTGCAGGACCTTGAGTGTCCGCCGCCGGACCGAGATGGAGAGGAAGATCCCCAGAACCGCCGTGCCGAAGGAGATGCCCACATACCCATACAGCAGGTGCAGCACGTCCGACGCCGGGGAGCGGTAGAACACCGACAGGATCACATAGCCCAGCAGCGCACCGCTGTCCGCGCGGACCGGGGCATAGGCCATCTCCAGCCCGTAGCCGGTCCGCTCCACGGTGATGATGTAGGCGTCCTCCCCCGCCAGGACCCGGTTCTCACCGCCGAAGCGCACCGAGCGCCCCACAAAGGCCTTGTTGGGATAGTAGAGGCATCTGCCCTGCGCGTCGCAGACCGCCACAAAGTCCAGATCCTCGATGGATTTGATATAAATATCCAGGTAATTGTTCAGATATCCCTGATCCGCGCCCTCCAGAGCCTCCCGGACGGGCCGGGAACGGCCGATGGCCTCGCACTGCGCCAGCAGCTGCCGCTCCTGCCGGCGGCTGGCGCGGGTGAGGGTCACGGAAACCGTCAGCACCAGGCACAGGGCGGCCGTGACCACAATGCCGAAAATCTGAAACAGATACAGCTGTCCTTCGATATGCAGTTTTCTCTTGCCCATCGTCTCATCCTCTCTGTCCGCCGATGTCAGGTGAGAGTATTATAGGGCAGGGCGGAGGGAAATGCAAGCCGTGCTCCCGGCTCAAAGGCTTTTTCCGGAAACCGGGAAGGTTCTGGGGGCTTCCCTGGGGCATTTCCCGGAATTGCAAGGTTTTTCTGTATCAATGCAAGGTTTCTCTATTGACAGCGGGCGGCATACTTGGTAGGATAAAATGGCATTGCTAAACCGGCCGTATCCGGCCAGATTCCACATCATTTCTGGCCCGTTCCACTGCCCCACGCAGACGGGGCGGCGGGCCGCGAAGGGAGAGTCGCCCTCCACAATGGATTTCCACAAATGGACCGAGCATCTCTGGAATATCTATTTCTCCTCCGACCAGGATGAGCAGGCCGCGGCCCTGGCCTCTCTGGCGGAGGATTGCTCCATCATCGGCACCGGTACTGTGGAGCTCTACGACAGCGCCCAGGCCTTTATCGACGCGTTTGGAAAGGAGATGTCCATGCGGGGCGGCTTCCCCTTTCAGCGCAAGGACTACTGGTGCCAGCAGCGGCTCCTGGGGGAGGAGGCCGCGCTGACTTACGGCGGCATCCATATCTTCTGGGAGGACCCGGCGGGTGTGGTCACGATCGATATGGACACCCGCTTTTCCATTGTCTTCCAGCGGATCGACGGCCAGTGGAGGATCGTCCACATCCACCATTCGGTTCCCGACATCGAGCAGATGTCCGATGAGTTCTATGCCAAAACCATGGTCAAACAGGTTCAGGAGGCCCGCACCGCCGCCGAGCGGATGGAGAAGCTGGCCCAGCAGGACGGCCTGACCGGCCTGATTAACTTCCGGGCCTTCCAGCAGCGCTGGTCGGAGCGGGGGAAGGCGGGCTGGCTGTTTCTCATCGACGTGGACAATTTCAAGCGTGTCAACGACACCTACGGCCACATTGCCGGCAATCACACGCTGATTTATCTGGCCAATATCCTCCGGTCCGCCGTGGGAGAGGGGGACCTGGTGTGCCGGATGGGGGGCGACGAGTTTCTGCTCCTGTGCGCCGGACTCCAGACCCGGGAGCACGCCGACCGGTTTGCCCGGCGCGTTCTGGACTGTGTGGAGCAGGGCATGCGGGAACGGACCATCCGCATCCATCTGTCGATGGGCGGCACCGCGATCCAACCCCTCACGCCCCTGGAGGATCTCATTGAGCGGGCGGACCACGCCCTCTACCATGTCAAGAAGAGCACCAAAAACGGCTTTTTGAATCTCTGAGAAGCGGCCGGCTGGGACCTGCCTCGCTGGAGCCCGGAGATTCCCCGCGAGATATAAGAGATATAGAGATATAAGAAAGGGAGGCGTCCGCTTTCGGCGGACGCCTCCCTTGTCCTGATACAGCGACCCGGCGGCAGGAGAGAGCGGCCCGGCCGGGCATCTGAAATTCCCAGGTATCCCCCAAAGAGGCGGTCAAAATCGATATTTTCGATTTACGACAGCAATTCGAAAGGATTCCCCTTACCGGCCTTCTGGCCGGCGGCGCTTTTGCGCCGTAAATTCGAAGCCGCCGGAGGCGGCGGAAAATTGCGCAGGGGCGGCACCAAACCGCAACCCAGCGAAACGGTTGCGGTTTGGAAGCGAGGAGCAGCGGAATGAGCGCGCGATGAGCTTTGCAATGAAATGAAAAAGCTCGTCGCAAGCGATATGACGCTTGCGACGA
>CALXDE010000163.1 GCA_944386965.1 uncultured Oscillospiraceae bacterium | reverse complement strand
TGAATGGCAATCAGCGGGGCCATGGACACCATCGCCACGATGCCGAAGGCGTCGGTCACCACGTTGCCCCCCACCGCGCCGCAGGCTCCCATGGCCAAGGGCAGCAGAAACGTGGAGGTCATGGGGCCGCTGGCCACGCCGCCGGAGTCAAAGGCGATGCCCACAAACACCACAGGCACCCGGCGGCTGAGCAGAAGGGCGGCAGCGTAGCCGGGAAGCAGGAGCCAATAGATGTTGAGCCCTGTCAGCACCCGCACCATGGACAAGGCCACCGCGCAGGCCACGCCGATGGAGAGAACTGTGTTCATCATCTTCCGGGAAACCATGCCGCCGGTGAGGTCCTCCACCTGCTCGTTGAGGACCTGCACAGCCGGCTCCGCCTTGACGATGTAGTAGCCGATCACCATGCCGATGGGAACCAGAAGCCACCGGAAGGCGCCGCCGGCCAGTCCGGCGCCCAGCAGATTCCCCACCGGGGCGAACCCCACGTTGACGCCGGTGAGAAACAGGATGAGGCCGATCACCGTGTAGAGAAATCCGACAGTGATGCGGGCCACCTGCCGCCGGCGGTAGGCGCGGCGGAAGAGCTGAAAGACCACAAAGACGCCGGCCACCGGCAGAATGCTGACGGCCACCTCCCGGGCGTACTGCGGGAGGGCGGAGAGAAAGTGGCGGGCCACATCCTGCGTCGTGACCGCGGCGGGGATTTCCACGGCATTGTAGACGGCCTGGGTAGGGTGGTAAAAAATTCCCAGGAGCAAAACCATCAGAATGGGCCCGACGCTGCACAGAGCCACCAAACCAAAGCTGTCGCCGGTGCTCTCCCGGTCGCTGCGGACGGCGGAGAGCCCCACGCCAAGGGCCATGATGAAGGGCACCGTCATGGGGCCGGTGGTGACGCCGCCGGAGTCAAAGGCCACGGCGGTAAAAGCGTCCGGGGAGAAGAAGGAGAGCAGGAAGAGCAGGGTATAGAAAATCAGCAGCAGGTGAGGGAGGCGGACGCGCAGGAGAATCCGCAGTACCGCCGCCACCAGAAAGAGGCCGACCCCCACCGCCACGGTCCAGATCAGCACGGGATTTGGGATGGAGGCCACCTGGTTGGCCAGCACCTGGAGGTCCGGCTCGGCGATGGTGATGATGACGCCCATGACAAAGGCCACCGGCACCATCAGCCTCAGACGGCCGCTCTCCATCAGCTGACCGCCCACGCCCTGCCCCAGAGGGGTCATGGCCATCTCCGCACCCAGCTGGAAAAACCCCATTCCCACAATCAGCAGCAGCGCGCCGGCGAGAAACAGGGCCAGCGTCCCCACCTCCATGGGCACCAGTGTGATGCTGAGCACCAGCACGATGGCGGTGATGGGGAGAACGCTGGAGAGGGACTCCCTGATTTTTTCCTTGAGCTTTTCATTCATAGCAGCCGCCGCAGACCTCCTCTCCCCGGGCAGCTCCGCATGCCGCGCACCGCCGCCCGGCAGGGCGTGGAACTGCGGCACGTCGATCTGCCATGGGAATCATTGCTCTTTATTATATCCGAAATCGGCGAGATTTGGTGAAGAAATTGTAAAATATGGGTTCAGAAAGTCCGCTGTTTGCGGGGACGGTCCAGATGCCGCTGCCCGGGGCGCGGCGCCCACGGCTACCGCTTGCTCTGGGCAAAGTCCCAGGCCTCCTGCAGCCAACCCATCAGTTCCGCGTCGATCTCCTCCTCCCGGGTGATTGGAATGTGGTTGGTCCAGCGGCCGGGGTAGGGCTCCACCGACACAGCCGCCCGGGGGGACTCCAGGCGGCGGGCAAGGCCGA
Organism: uncultured Oscillospiraceae bacterium; assembly: GCA_944386965.1. The sequence goes on along the minus strand of CALXDE010000163.1, from coordinate 10,588 downwards.
TGGTGACCACCAGACATCCTTCGGGACGGTCCTTTTTGCGCCGGGGCAGGGAGGCGGCGGCAAAGAGATGCCGGCCGTAAAAGCTGATCTGGCTGCGCTGCACTTTAACCGAGCCATCCGGAAACGCGCTGTCCAGCCGGGTGAACAGGGCGCGGTACAGCGCCAGCGCGGCAGGATGCCCGTTGAAGAAAAAGAGAAGGTCCGACTCGTAGTATTCCGGTGTTTTCATGGGCGACGCCTCCATTTCATGTCTTGATTGTACCACATGTTGGCGGCGCTGAAAAGTGCCGGTCTTGCCGGCGGCAGCCGGCTGTGGTATAATAAAACGCCCAAAAGCAGAGAAAGCGGGAGGTGGGGAGAGAATGGAGTGGCCGGATCACAAACACAGATGCCGCTGGGCAAACCCCGGGAATCCCCGGTATATCCGCTACCACGACGAGGAGTGGGGCGTTCCGGTCCACAATGACCAGAGGCTCTTTGAAATGCTGATTCTGGAGTCCTTTCAGGCGGGACTGTCCTGGGAATGCGTCCTCAACAAGCGGGAAGCCTTTCGCCGGGCCTTTGACGGCTTCGATCTGGAGCGGGTCTGCGCCTATGGGGAGGAGGAGATCCAGAAGCTCATGGAGGAGCCGGGTATCATCCGCAACCGGCGGAAGATCCGCGCCGCCGTGGACAATGCCCGGGTATTCCGGGAGATTCAGGGGGAGTGGGGGAGCTTCGCGGCCTATCTCTGGCACTGGACGGATGGCGCGGTCCTCCAGGAGACGGGGGAAACCCGCTCGCCGCTCTCCGATGCGGTGTCCGCCGATCTCAAGCGGCGGGGGATGACCTTTGTGGGCACCACCATCCTCTATGCCTATCTCCAGGCGGTGGGGGTGGTTTTTTCCCATGAGCCGGGCTGTTTTCTGGCGGAGGGTTCCCGGGAAGCCTGACCGTCGGGGGATCGCGGCTGAAGCGGGGACGGGCGGAAGGCAGCCCCGGAAGGTATGAAGAAGCGGGATGCAAAAGGCCGGGAGGGCAGCGCTCTCCCGGCCTCCACGGTCTTTCATGCTTCCGGACGCGAGGCGGCATAGCCGTACAGGCCCCGCACTGAAACCTCTCCGGAGCGGATGGTTTCCCGCTGCCCGTCACTGCGGCGGACCACCAGGCCGAACTGATCGTCGATATCCTCGGCAAAGGCCCGCTCCGGTCCTGTCCCCCGGAGGAGCTGAACCTCCTGACCCAGGGTGACGCAGTCCCGGCGGTACTTGGCCAGATAGGGCCCCAGGTCCCCGGTGAGATCCGCCATCATCCGCCTCAGCGCGGCGATCATGGCCGCGGCCAGCGCGGGGCGGGACACGGCCTGTCCCAGCTCCCGGGAGAGAGAGGTGGCCATGGCCGCCACATCCGGGGAGAAGTCCGCCGGCGTCTGGGAGACGTTGATCCCCACGCCGATCACCAGGGATTGGACCGCGCCTGTCTCGCCCTCCAGGGCGACCTCGGTCAGGATTCCGGCGATTTTTTTCTGATGGAGGACCAGATCGTTGGTCCACTTGATCTGCGGACGGATATGGCAGACGGAGTCCACCGCGTCGCACATGGCCACGGCGGTGAGAGCGGTGACGGGGACGAGCGCTTCCGCCGGCAGGGCCGGGCGAAAAAGTCCGGAGAGATAGATCCCCTTTCCGGCGGGGGACTGGAAGGTCCGCCCCAGCCGGCCCCGGCCGGCAGTTTGGCAATCCGACACGGCAAAGGTGCCGTCGGCCGCGCCGGAGAGAGCCTCCCGCTTGAGGTAGGAGTTGGTGGAGTCCACCTCGTTCAGGCAGCGGAGCGCGGCGCCCGCCTCCGCCCCCAGAGCCTGGAGACAGCGGCGGATCTCCCGCTCGGTGAGGGCGTCCGGCCGGTCCACCAGAGCATAGCCCAGACCCGTCCGGGCATCAATGGTGTACCCGCCGGCGCGCAGGGCGCTGACCGCCTTCCACACGGCGGCCCGGGAGATCCCCAGCTGCCGGCTGATCTCCTCCCCGGAGCAATAGGCCCCGGCGTGGGCCTGAAGAAAAGCATAGACCTGATCGGTGCCCATGAAACCCCTCTTTCTCTGCGGTATGATTCTCAAACGCGCTGCCCGATGGCGGCGGATCACTGGTGGCGGTAGACCCGGTGCTCCAGGGCGAACACCCGGCCGCTGCAGGTGCCGGGCTGTGTCTCCGCCAGCACCTCCCGGTAGATCTCCATGCGGCTGTCCATGGTGTCGATGAGGGAGAGCAGCTCGCTCTCGGCACAGATGGGCACCACCGCCGCGCCGAACTCCGGCTGGCCGTGGTGGGAGAGGAGCAGGTGCTGGAGCAGGGTGGATTTCTCCTCCGGAATGCCCAGCGCTTCGGCGCACGCCGCCACAGCCTGAGCGCCCATGACCAGATGGCCCAGGAGCTGCCCGCGGACGGAGTACTCGGTCACCAAGCCCAGGGGGGAGGTGTTGAACTCCTCGCACTTGGCCACGTCGTGGAGAATGGCGCCCGCCAGCAGGAGGCTGCGATGGATGACGCTGCTGTAGAGTCCCGCCAGATAGTCGGCGGTCCGGGCCATGAAGAGGGTGTGCATCAAAAGACCGTGGAGGAAGCCGTGGTGGACGCTCTTGGCGGCGGGGATGGTGAAAAACCGCTCGCCATATCGCTCCAGCACCCCCCGGCACACCTTGCGGTAATCCTCGTCCGCGATGGAGTCTACCAGGGCCATCAGCTCCTGATAGGCCGCGTCCTCATCCATGGGCGCGGTGGGCACCAGGCTTTTGACATTGTACACGTCATCCTGCCGGGCCAGGCGGATCTGGTCCACCGTCACCTGGGGGGCGCCGCGAAACTCTGTGACCAAGCCCCGGATCTTTACCACCTCGCCGGTGTCAGCGGGGGAGACGGGGCCGGAGTAGTCCCAGACCTTCCCCTCGATGGTGCCGGAGGCGTCCCCCAGCTCCACGCTGAGAAAGGGCTTGCCGTTGGCGGACTGCTTGGCGTAGGCCCCGGACAGGAGGAAGAACCCCTCCACCCGGTCGCCGGGGCGAAACTCATGAATGGACATACGCGTTGACTCACTTTCTTTTCATTTGGATTCCCCTTGATTATAGTGGGTTTCCCGCCGCCGCGCAAGGATAAATTCCCGTCAGAGCAAAAGGGAGGCAGAACCCAGAGGGTTCTGCCTCCCTTTTTCGGTTAAAACAGGCACAGCTGTTCCGCGCCCCGCTCCCGCACAGGTGCCGCGGAGGTCCGGCGCACGGCCTCCGGCAGCTCGGAGAGGAAGGGGGAGGGCGCCCCGGCAGTGGTGAGCACCAGCTCCTCCCGGGCCCGGGTGAGGCCCACGTAGAACAGCCGCCGCTCCTCGGCCATGTCGGCGGGGCGGCCCTGGGACTCCAGGGGCAGCATCCCCTCCCGCAGACCCGCCAGGAACACCACCGGGAACTCCAGACCCTTGGCGGCGTGGAGGGTCATGAGCCGCACCGCTCCGGAGGCCCAGGTTCTGCCGGCGGCCCGGCGCAGGTCGGCCTCCTCCCCCAGCGCCAGGGCGTTCCACAGGGAGGGAAGGTCCGGATAGCACACCGCCATGTGTCGCAGCTTGTCCAGGGCCGGAGAGGCGCCGTAGGCAGTCTCCCATTGCTCCACCAGTTGGAAAGGCTTTTTGTCCCGGAGCAGAGGCGCCCACTCCTCCGAGCGCTGAAGCCAAGCCTCCAGGTGGCCGTATCCCCGGACAGCGTCCCGAAGGGCGGGGAGGTCCCAGCCAGCCGCCCCGGCCAGGGCGGCTGTTGCGGTCTGGATCAGATCCGCCGGGCAATCCCATATCAGCCGCAGAGCCGTCTCCAGGGCGGGCGTGTCCGCCGGATGCAGGAGAGAGCGGAAAAAGGCCAGCACGCCCCGGACGTCGCCGTCATCCAGAAAGTCCTCCCGGCCGCTGACCAGGCAGGGGATGTCGTCGTGGCGCAGGCACCTCTCCACCAGCTCCAGCTGCCGGTGGGTGCGGCAGAGGACGGCGATGTCGGAGAAGGGGCGGCCCTCCCCGGTGTTGCCCAGGCGCTGGGCCTCCAGCATGTCCACGCCGCCGGCCATGCGGCCGATCTCCTTGGCGATCCAAACGGTCTCGGAAAAGTCGTCCTCCGCCTCCACCAGACGCGCCGCCGGCCCGGCGGGCCGGGTGGGGGTGAGCCGCCGAGGTTCTCCGCCGTTGTGGGCGATGACGGACAGCGCCGCCTCCAGGATGGCCGGGGCGGAGCGGTAGTTCTCCTCCAGACGGATGGTCCGGGCCTGGGGCAGATCCGCCAGCAGGCGCTGAAAGCACTGCCCGCTGCTTCCCCGGAAGCCGTAGATGGACTGGTCCGGGTCGCCGATGACAAAGAGGCTCTGTCCATCCCGGCTCCAGGCGCGGACCAGGGCATACTGCGCGTCGTTGATATCCTGGAACTCATCCACCAGCAGGTGGGTGAAGCGGCGCTGTCCGGCGGTGTCCAGGGTCAGGGCGGCGGCGAGCAGGTCGTCAAAGTCCAGGGCGCCCAGAGCTGCCAGCCGGGCCTGATAGGCTTCCAGCAGTGCCTCGTCCACACCGGCCTGTGCCGGGGACGCGCCGTTTTTCACCCGGGACACCACCTGGAGGAAGGGGCGGCCCTTCATTTTGCTGTCCGCGGCCCGGAGGACCTCCTCCGCCGCCGTCAGGGCCTCGCCGGGGCTGATGAGCCGCACATCCCCCAGCAGCTGCAGACAGATGGCGTGGAAGGTGCCGATGGTCATAGCGGCTACCGCCCGCTTCCCGCCCAGCCGCCGCTCCAGGCGCTGGCGCATCTCGGCGGCGGCCTGGTTGGTGAAGGTGACGGCGGTGATCTCCCCGGGCTTCACGCCCCGCTCCTCCACCAGCCAGGCGACGCGCTGGGTGAGGGTGCCGGTTTTGCCGGTGCCGGGGCCGGCAATCACCGCCACCACCCCCTCCTCCGCCGTGACGGCGGCGCGCTGCTGGTCGTTGAGGACGGGGGCTTCAGGGGTGAGGGCGGATGCGTCCTCCAACGGGGCGCGCGCGGCCTTTTTCAGCGCCCGCTTGTCGGCCCTTTTCCGGGGCGGCTCCGCTCCAAAGAGGGACATCTGCCCCTGGAGGCGCTGAATCTCTCCCGGGGTCAGCAGGGAGATGACGCCGTATTCTCCGTCAAAGCCCGGCCGGCGCTCCACCTGCCCGGCGCGCAGGCGGCGGATGCCCTCCGCCACACAGGGGCCCGCCACAGCGCTGATGTCCGCGACAGGCGCCTCCCGGAGGATGAAAAACTCCGGTCCCAGCGCCCGGAGCAAATGCGTATAGAGCTCCATGGTTTTTTTGCCGGCAGGGGAGAGGCCGGTGGAGGCGGCGATGACCTCCGGCAGGGGCGCCAGACGCTCAAAGGGCTTGGCCCCCGCCGGGCGAAACCCCGCCGGCCGGTCCGAGAGCTCCTCCACCCGGTGCTCCACGCCGATGGTGAGTTTTTTCCCGCACACCGGACACAGACCGTTCCGCTCCGCTGTCTCCGCCGGCGTGAGGCAGACGCCGCAGCTGCGGTGGCCGTCCAGATGGTACTTCCCCTCCTCGGGGAAGAACTCAATGGTGCCGCAAAAGCCCTCCCCGGTGCGGAGGGCGCTTACCAGAGCGGGGTAGGAGAGGTCCGTATCCAGCATGTCCACCTCCCGGCCCAGCTTGGCGGGGGAGTGGGCGTCGGAGTGGGACACCAGCGTGAGCCCGTCCAGGGCCGAGAGCCGCCAGTTCATGGGCGGGTCGGAGGAGAGCCCCGTCTCCACAGCGTGGATACAGGGCGTCAGGTCGCCAAAGCAATCCTCCATGGTGTCAAACCCGGAGAAGGCGCCAAACAGGGCGAAGTGGGGCGTCCAGATGTGGGCGGGGATGAATTCCGCGTCCGGACAGGTGTCCAGGGTCAGCTCCAGCAGGTCCCGGCTGTCCAGACCCAGGATGGGCCGCCCGTCCGAGCGGATGTTGCCCACGGTCTCCAGCCTGGCGGACAGCTCATCCGCCACCTCCAGGGAGGGCAGAAGGATCAGGTTATGGACCTTTCTGGTTTTGCCATGGCGCTTGTAGATGCAGCTGATCTCCCCGGTGACGAGGAACAGCGGAGGCTCCTGGCCGGGGGCGTCCGGCAGGCGCAGACCGTCCCGGAGAGTATAGAGCCCCTCACCGACCTCTGTCAGCTGCTCGTGGAGCTCGGCGCGCCAGGCGGGGTGGGTGAAGTCCCCGGTGCCCACCACCCGGATGCCCTTGCGCCTGGCCCAGAGGTCCAGGTGGGGGAGATCCCCCTCCCGGCTGGTGGCCCGGGAGAAGCGGGAGTGGATGTGGAGATCGGCGATGTACATGGGAAAGCCCTCTTTCTCTCTGGAGATCGGCGGGTCAGATGACCTGGAACAGGAAAAATTTCAGGTAGTTGGTTTCCTCCACGTTCAGGAGGATGGGGTGGTCCGGGGCCTGCTGCCGCGCCTCGATCTGCCGCAGCTGGCGCCCCGCGTCCAGGGCGGCGGCACGGAGCATTTTCAGAAACATCTCCTCTGTGGCGAAGTGGCTGCAGCTGGCGGTGGCCAGATATCCGCCCCGGGGCAGGAGCTTCATGGCGCGGTAGTTGATCTCCTTATACCCCCGCATGGCGTTTGCGGCGGTCTTGCGGGACTTGGTGAAGGCCGGCGGGTCCAGAATGATGAGATCGTAGTCCGGGCGGCCGGCCAGGGTGGGCAGCAGATCAAACACATCCGCGCAGAGAAAGTCCATGCGGTCCAGAAGCCCGTTGCGCGCGGCATTGGCCCGGGCCATGTCGATGGCCGCCTGGCTCACATCCACAGCGGTGACGTGCGCCGCCCCGCCGTAAGCGGCGTTGAGGGCAAAGGAGCCGGTGTGGGTAAAGCAGTCCAGCACCCGCTTGCCCCTGGCCAGGCGGGCGAGCGCCTTGCGATTGTATTTCTGGTCCAGAAAGAAGCCAGTCTTCTGCCCGTTTTCAAAATCTACGTTATAAAAAATGCCGTTTTCGCAGATGGTGGTGCTGGTTGCCTCCGGCGGCGTCTCCCCGGGAAGAGGATACCAGCCCTTGCCCTCCCGGAGGCCCTCCCGGCCCCGGAGGGCGACGTCGTTGCGCTCGTAAATGCCCCGAATGGCCTGACCGTCCTGCCGCAGGACCTCCGCCAGGAGGGGGAAGATGACCGCTTTGCGCTGCTCCATGCCATAGGAGAGGGTCTGGGTCACCAGGATATCCTGGAAACGGTCCACGGTGAGGCCGGGAAACTGGTCGGCCTCTCCGAAGATGACGCGGCAGCAGCTGAGGTCCGCCGGGTCCATCACCGCTTTTCGATAGGCCCAGGCGTACTCGACCCGGCGGCGCCAGAAGGCGGCGTCGAAGGTGTCGTTGGCGTTGCGGCTGAGAAGCCGGACGCGGATCTTGCTGGTCAGGCTGAGCATCCCCGTGCCCAGGTAGCTGCCCCGGCTGCTGACCACGTCCACCAGAGCGCCGTTTTCCGGCGCCTCGTCGGGCAGGTGGGTGATCTCCTCGGCATAGACCCAGGGGTGGCCCAGGGCGATGCTGTGCTCGGCCTTTTTCGTCACGGTGTAGACCGGATAATTGCGGCTGTGTTTCATGGGGCGTCCCTCGCATTTCATAGAGAGTCAAACTGGATTGTTTGCCATTATACCACGCCGGGCCCGAATTTTCCACAGCAACCCACCGAGCGGTTGCGCCGCCGGCAAAAATCTGATAGGATAGGAGAACAGATCCGGATGTCCAGCGCGGGTCAGAGACGGATGGAGGGGGCAGAACCCATGAAAATCATCATTTCTCCGGCCAAACAGATGGGAGAGGCGCGGGACTTCCTGGCGCCCCGGGGACGGCCGGTATATGAGGACCGGGCGGCGGAGCTGGCGGAGCACCTTCAGGGCCTCTCCTATCCGGCGCTCAAGGGGCTGCTCTCCTGCGGCGACGCCCTGGCCCGGGCCGCCTATGAGAACTACCAGACCATGGACCTGGCCCGGGCGGATACCCCGGCGATCCTGGCCTATCAGGGGATTCAGTACCGCTATATGGCGCCGCAGGTGTTTGAGGAACCCTGTTTCGACTATGTCCAGGCCCATTTGCGCATTCTCTCCGGGCTCTACGGCATCCTGCGGCCTCTGGACGCGGTGGTCCCCTATCGCCTGGAGATGGGAGCCAGGGTCCGCTTTGGTCCCTGGAGGGACCTGTACCACTTCTGGGGGGAGAGTCTGTACCGCGCCCTGACGGAAGACGGCGACCGGACGATTTTGAATCTGGCCTCCCGGGAGTACAGCCGGGCGGTGACGCCCTATCTCACGGCGGGGGATACCTTCGTCACCTGCGTCTTTGGAGAAGTGACGGGGGGAAGAGTGGTGGAAAAGGGCGTCTATGTGAAGATGGCCCGGGGGGAGATGGTTCGGTGGATGGCGGAGCGCGCCGTGGAGGGCGTGGAGGAGCTGCGGGCCTTCGACCGGTTGGGTTTTGCCTTCTGCCCGGCGCGCTCGACACCGGACCGGCTGGTGTTTTTGATGGAGCGCAGGCCGTGAGGGGCCGTCCATGCCGGCAAAGTTCCCTCTTTTTTTCAAGAATGTATTGTCAGCGGCGAACGGCTGCGGTATAATAACTCTATTCACGAAAAAAAGACGCCTGGCGTCTGTGCGGATAGAAACCAAGCGAAAAGGAGAAATGGCTATGAAGTTTTCCAGCAAGGCCCAGCGGTGCGGCCTGTCCCCCATCCGAAAGTTCCACCCCTATGCCCAGGCGGCCAAGGCGGCGGGGAAAAAGGTATACCACCTGAATATCGGACAGCCCGACATCGCCACGCCGCCGGTCTGCTTTGAGGCGGTGCGCGATTTCTCCCAGCCCGTCCTGGAGTACGCCCCCTCCCCCGGCATTCCGGAGCTGATCGAGGCGGTCCAGGGCTACTATGCCCGGCTGGGCACCCGTCTGGAGGAGGGGGATATCCTCATCACCACCGGCGGCAGCGAGGCGCTGCAGATCGTCCTCAACTGCATCCTGGACGAGGGGGACGAGGTCATCGTGCCCGAGCCCTTCTACCCCAACTACTCCACCTTTGTCTATGCCGCCGGCGGCGTGATCCGCCCTCTGCCCACCTCGGCGGAGGAGGGGTATTTCTACGCCGACCGGAAGCGGATCGAGGCGCTGATCAACGAGAAGACCCGGGCCATTCTCATCACCAACCCCGGCAACCCCACCGGCGTGGTGCTGACACCGGAGCAGTCCCGGATGATCGCCGAGGTGGCCCGGGACCACGGGCTGTTCCTGATCGGCGACGAGGTGTACCGGGAGTTTGTCTACGGGGGGGAGGAGCTGGCCTCCATCGCCACGTTTGAGGATCTGCCGGAAAATATCGTGGTCATCGACTCGGTGTCCAAGCGCTTCTCCGCCTGCGGGGCCCGCATCGGCGCGCTGATCTCCCGGAATCAGGAGCTCATGGGACACGCCCTGAAATTCTGTCAGGCCCGCCTGTCTGTGGCCACCCTGGATCAGGTGGCGGCGGCGGCGCTGTACACGGTGCCCTCCAATTATTTCGACGCGACCCGGGATGAGTACAAGCGCCGCCGGGATACGGTGGTGGCCAAGCTCTCAGAGATTCCCGGCGTGGTGTGCAAGTGCCCGGAGGGGGCCTTCTACCTGATGGCCAAGCTTCCGGTGGACAATGCCGATGACTTCCAGATGTTCCTGCTCCGGGAGTTTGATGACAACGGCGAGACGGTGATGTACGCCCCCGGCGAGCCCTTCTATGCCACCCCGGGCCGGGGTGTGGATGAGATCCGCATCGCCTATGTCATCAACGAGGCGGACCTGTCCCGGGCCATCGAGCTGCTGGGGAAGGGCATTGCCGCCTACAACGCGAAGAAGCAATAAGACCATCCTGAGACGAACCCCCAGGCGGGCCAACCGCTCGCCTGGGGGTTTTTGCGGATGAAGAGAGAGGGCAGCCGGGAAGGGCGCCCTCTCTCCTGCTTTATTCAGGAATCGCCTCCGCCTGGAACCCGGCGGGCGTCAGGACCCAGTACTCGTGGAATCCACAGGCCCGGGCCAGGGTGAAAGCCTCCGCGTACCCGTAGAGAATGGTATCCGCGCTGTGGCTGTCGCTGGTGACGGTGATCCGTCCCCCCCGCTCCCGGATGCGCCGCAGCAGGAAGGGGGCGGGGTAGGGCACCGTCCGGTACCCCCGGGACATGGCCCCGGTGTTGATCTCGAAGATGACGTCCCGCTCCATAAGGGCGTCCAGGGCCTCCAGGGCGGCGCTGCGGTAGCGGCGGTCCCCCTCGTCGAAGAACCGGCCCCCCTCGTTGAATTTGGCAAAGAGGTCGAAGTGGCCCGCGATTTCGCAGCCGGTGCGCTTTGCCACCTGGGCCTCCAGACGGTAGTAGTCCGCGGCGTAGGCCAAAACCTCCCCGCCATAAAACCGGGCAGTCTCCCGCTGGAACCGCTCCGGATTGTCGTCCACCGAGAGGTAGACGCCGTCCCGCTCCACGCAGTGGACCGAGCCGATGCGGTAGTCCCAATCGGTCCCGGGGTCGGGGGAGAGCAGATCCTGCTCCAGCCCCAGGAAGATCTCGATTT
>CALXDE010000162.1 GCA_944386965.1 uncultured Oscillospiraceae bacterium | reverse complement strand
TGCTGATCCTGGCCGACGAGCCCACCGGCAACCTGGACAGCAAGTCCAGCCGGGCGGTGATCCGCTCCTTTGAGCAGGCCCGGGACGCCCTGGAGGCCACCATCTTCATGGTGACCCACGACTCCTTCGCCGCCTCCTTCTGCGACCGGGTGGTGATCCTCCGGGACGGGGTGGTGTGGCAGACCCTGGAGAAGGGCGACACGGACCGCGCCGCCTTCCAGGACCGGCTGCTGGACGCCATCCGGGACATGGGGAAGGAGTGAGGACCATGACCACCTTTTCTCAGGTCTATGCCGCCCTGCGGCGGAAAAATCGGGGGCAGTACGCCCTTCTGGCCGGGTGCAGCTTCTTCTCCGTGCTGCTCATCACCGCCTACGCCTGTATGATGCGCTCCCCCACCATCCTGACGGTCCTGCCCGAGGGGGGCGACAGTCGCAAGCAGGTGATGATGGTCTTTGTCCTGGCGGTCATCGGCTGCGCCGTGTTCACCGCCTATGCCGCCGGACTCTTCTTCCGGCAGAAGTCCCGGGAAACCGGCGTGTTCCTGGCCCTGGGGGCCTCCCGGAAGCAGCTCCGGCGGGAGCTGGGGAAGGATCTGGCCGTGATCGCCCTAGCCTCCTGCGCCGCCGGTATGGTTCTGGGCGAACCCCTGGCCTGGGGCGTGTGGCAGCTGTTCCGGCGGTTCCTGGTGGACTCCCAGGAGATGGCCCTGCTGTCCTTTGATCCCCGGGCATATGTCCTGTCCCTGGCCTTCGCCGCCTATGTGGTGGTCATACTGTTCCTCCTGGGAGGCCGGTCGGTCCGCAGGACCAACATCATCGACATCGTCCAGGAGTCCCACACCTCCGAGCCCATCCGGGACGTGAAGGGGTGGTACGGCTGGGCGGGCATCCTCCTGGTGGCCGTGGGCGCCCTGGCGGGATATCTGATGCCGTCCTTCTTTGTTGGGGTGCTCCACTGGTATCCCCCGGAGGGCCTGACGGCGGTGTTCTACCTGCCGGCCCTCATCGGCCTGTATATGATGCTGCTTCACACGGTGGTCAACGGCTGGCGAAAGCGCCACAAGTACCGGGACATCATCGTCACCTCCATGATGAAATTTCAGGGCCGCCAGACGGTGCGGAACATGCTGGTGATGACCCTGCTCATCGCCGGGGCCTACTTCGCCGCCTTCTATGCCCCCATGCTCTCCACCAGCTCCGCCTACAGCTTCTCTACCCGGCCGGTGGACTATGAGTACCACTGGCGCGCTGACCAGGACTGGCCGGGACAGGATGAAGTTGCCGCTCTGGCATCCGAGTACGGCGTGGACATCACCTCCTGGCAGCAGGTGGAGGGCGCCACCCTGGCCGGGGACGGGTATGTGGATGTGGAGCAGGACAACGGGGCCCTGGGCACCACCTACACCGTGGAGTACCGGGAGATCCAGGGCGGGGCCACCTTCTTCTCCGAGAGCGCCTGGAACGCCCTCACCGGCCAGAGCGTCGACCTGGCCCCCGGCACCTGCGCCAACGTGCTGGACGACGAGGGCGGCAGCGACTACCTCTCCGGCGGCGACGTGACCCTCGTCACCAACATGGTCACGGGCGAGCGGCTGTCCGTTACCCCGGCGGAGCCCCTGCGCTATACCATGCTGCTGGGCTGCTATGTGCTCTCCGATGCCGACTATGCTGCCATCACCGCCGGGCTCACCGACTACTGGCGGGAGAGCTGGGTGTTCTTCAACGTGGCGGATGCGGAGGCCAGCTACCCCTTCGCCAAGGCCCTGTTCAACGAGATCGTGGACCGCTCTACGCCGGCGATCGAGGTGTTCGACGCCTGGGACCCGGTGGCGCGGGCGCTGGCAATCGCGGAAACGGGCAGCTATGACTACGACAGCCGGGCGTACCTGGCGGACCACGACCTGGCCGTCATCGACTTCGACGACCGGGACAGCACGGAGTTTCGCAATTACTGGCTCTACATGCCCCAGTTCCGGGTGCTGGACCAGAACGATTTTGTCACCACCATGGCGGTGTTTTTGATGCTGTTCATCTTCATCGCCCTCGTGTGCTTCGCCGCCGTCATCGTCATCGCCTTCACCCGGTGCATGACCATTGCCCTCACCAACGCCCGGGTTTACGACGACCTGCGGCACCTGGGGGCGCCCAACGCCTACCTGTTCCGGTCCGTGAAGGGCCAGGTGTCCCGGGTGTTCCTGGTCCCCGCCATCGTGGGCACCGGGGTGATCTCCGCCTTCTACGGCATGATCATGTACTTCAACGACAATCGCTTCACCCCCGGGGAGCTGGCCGGCATGGGCACCTGCGCGGCGGTGGTGGCGGCGTTGTCCCTGGCGCTCTACGGCGTGTACCGCGTCACCCGCAGAAGCGTCTGCCGGGCGCTGGATATCAGCCGGGGCTAAAAAGCTCCCGGCAGAGCCGGCGCAGGCGCAAAGCCTCCCCGCGCCGGCAATCAGGAAGCTCTCAGAAGCATCGCCCGCCCCATCCGAAGAGATGGGGCGGGCGATGCTTTCCAGCCCAAAGGACGCCGCCTCAGGCCGCGCCCACCGGGACCGGGCCCACGGTCGGCGGAAAGAGCCGTGAAAATCGGAATCTTGGCTTGCGTTTCCCGCCGGGGCGTGCCATAATGGGAGACAAGCTGAGAAGAAACGAAGGTCCAAGGACACGCCTATGAAAACAAAAAGCACCCTGAACCGGGAGGAGATCTTCCGCAGCCTCCCGGTGCCCACAGCCCTGCGGATGATGATTCTGCCGGCGGTGACCAGCCAGCTGATCGTGCTGATCTACAACATGGCTGACACATTTTATGTGGGGCAGACCGACAACCCCTACATGGTGGCGGGAACGTCTCTGATCCTGCCCATGTTCAACATTACCACCTGCCTTGCGGGACTGGCGGGAGTGGGCGGCGGATCGCTCGTCTCCCGGCTGCTGGGACAGGGGCGGGAGGATGAGGCCCGCCGGGTGGGAACCTTCTCGCTCTATCTGGGCCTCGCCATTTCGGCCCTGTTCGCCCTCATCATGGGCGTCTTCATGGAGCCTATTCTGCATCTGCTGGGGGCCGGGGAGAACACGTTCGCCTTTGCCCGGCAGTACGCGCTGTGCGTGATTGTGGCCGGCGGCGTGCCCACCGTGCTCTCCAACGTGCTCTCCAACCTTCTGCGGAGCATCGGGCGGTCCAGGGAGGCCGGCGTCGGCATCATCCTGGGCGGGCTGCTGAACATCGCGCTGGACCCGCTGTTCATGTTTGTGCTGCTGCCGGACGGGCAGGAGGTGCTGGGAGCCGGCATTGCCACATGCCTGTCCAACTGCGTGGCCTGCCTGTTCTTTTTTGTGGTTCTGCTGCGCATGGGTACAGGCGCGGTGATCACGTTCAATCCCCGGGTGGGCATGGCCCGGGGGAGAAGCATCGCCGCCATCTTTGCCGTGGGCGTCCCCTCGGCGATTACGTCGTTCCTGTTCGACCTGGACTATGTGATTCTGGACAAGCTGATGGTGTCCTATGACGACCTGGCCCTGGCGGCCATCGGGATCGTCTTGAAGGTGGAGCGCTTCCCGCTGAACGTGGGCATCGGCATCTGCCAGGGAATGATGCCCCTGGCGGCCTACAACTACGCCTCCGGGGACCGGCAGCGGCTGTCTGACACCATTCGCCTCTCCCGCGGCCTGGGGCTGGCGGTGGCGGCGGTGAGCATCGTGCTCTATGAACTCCTCGCCGCGCCTCTGACCCAGATCTTCCTCAACGACGCCCAGACCGTGACCCTGGCGGCCCAGTTCCTGCGGGTGCGGGTGCTGGCAACGCCGCTGATGTTCCTGAGCTTCTTCACCGTCTACCTGTTCCAGGCCTTCGGCAAGGGGCACATCTCCCTGCTGCTGGGCGTCACCCGGTGGCTGGGATTCAATATTCCCATGCTCTATCTGCTCAACGCCCTGGTGGGGATGTACGGTCTGGTCTGGTCCCAGGTGGCGGCGGACATTCTCACGGTGGCCGTGTCGTTCCTGGTATATTTCAAATTCCGTCCGGCCATGCTTCGAAGGGAGACGCCTCAGCGGTCATAGCGGCGTCCCGGCGGCAAAGGGGTGAACAGAGTGTGAACTTTTCCAGACGCTCCTTGTTTTCCCGCCGCTGTATAGTATAATGCTTTCCAGTGCGTACCAAACAAGCGTTCCGGCCGCCCGGCGGCCGGCGCAAATGAACGGAGAAAGGAAACACAACGCCATGAACTTCCATCAGCAGCCCACGGACCAGGTCCTGGAGCACCTGAAGAGTTCTGCCCAGGGCCTCTCCGGCCAGGAGGCTGGGCAGCGCCTGTCCCAATACGGCCCCAACAAGCTGGCCGAGGGGAAGAAGGTCACCCTGCTCCAGCGCTTCCTCCAGCAGCTCAGCGACCCCATGATCATCATTCTCCTGGTGGCCGCCCTGGTGTCCGGCATCACCGCCGCCTACTCGGGGGAGAGCTTTGCCGATGTGTTCATCATCCTCATCGTGGTGGTCATCAACGCCGTTTTGGGCGTGTACCAGGAGAGCAAGGCCGAGAAGGCCATCGAGGCCCTCCAGGAGATGACCGCCGCCACCAGCAAGGTCCTGCGGGACGGGAAGATGGTCCTCCTGAAGAGCGAGGAACTGGTGCCCGGCGACGTGGTGATCCTGGAGGCCGGGGACGCCGTCCCCGCCGACTGCCGC
>CALXDE010000161.1 GCA_944386965.1 uncultured Oscillospiraceae bacterium | reverse complement strand
CGTGAACTTCTTCACGGTGGGGGACTTCTCCGGCCTCCTGAGCCGCAGCGCCATGCTGCCCCTGATTGTCTTCTCCATCCTCTTCGGCTTCGGCGTGAACCTGGGGCCGGGGCCTGACAGCCTCATCGCCAAGTTCATGGTGAGCCTGTCCGAGGCCATGATGAAGGTGGTGCAGCTGGTCACCTACTACGCCCCCATCGCCTTCTTCGGTTTCTTTGCCGACTTGGTGGCCACCTACGGACCCCAGATCACCGCTGACTACGGCCGGGCTCTGGTGGTTTACTACCCCCTGTGCTTTATCTACATCTTCACCGCTTTCCCGCTGTTCGCCTGGTTTGGCGGCGGCAAGGGCGCGGTGAAGGAGATGTTCCGTCACATCGCCCGCCCCGCCATCACGTCCCTTGGCACCTGCTCCTCTGTGGCTACCATCCCCACCAACATGGAGGTGGCGGAGGAGACCGGTATCTCCAAGGACGTCAGCGAGATCGTGGTTCCCCTGGGCGCTACCATGCACATGGACGGCTCCTGCTTCTCCTGCATTTTGAAGATTGTGTTCCTCTTCGGCGTGTTCGGCAAGCCCTTTGACAGCATCGGCGACATGGTGCTGATGGTAATTGTAGCGGTGCTCTCCTCCGTGGGCATGTCCGGCGTGCCCGGCGGCGGCTACATCGGCGAGTTCATCATGTGCTCCGTGTTCTTCCCCGATCAGATGGCCATCGCCTACCCCATCGCCATCACCATCGGCAACCTGGTGGACCCCCCGGCCACCATGATCAACTCCTCCGGCGACTATGTGATCTCCTATGTCGTCGCCCGCTTCGTGGACGGCAAGGACTGGTTCCAGAAGGTCCTGGCGGCCCGGAGATCCGCGGCCAAGGAGTAACCCCTTTCGTCCATAACATCCAGCGGGCCCGGCGAAATTTCGCCGGGCCCGCTGTTTCTTTGTTTATGAATGCCCGCCGTCTCTGCCCCGTTCCCCCATCACGCCCTCCAGGTCCTCCGCCTCGATGGCGCGGATCTGCGCGTCCGTGGGGGACGCCAGCTTGGCCACCCGGTCAGCCTGCCGGGTGATGATCTTCTCAAAGAGGTTGCGCACATCCCGGGCATTGCCGAAGTTGTCGTCCCGCCTTTGATAGAGGTCCTCCAGATAGCCCCTGGCCTGTTCCGCCGCCTCCCGCGAGAGCTGGTAGTCGCCGCGGCCGACCTGACCGGCAAAAATCTCATAGAGCTGCTCGCCGGTGTAGTCGGCAAAATGCAGGTACTTGTTGAACCGGGACTTGAGGCCGGGATTGGAGTCGATGAACTGGGGCATGCGGCTGGCGTATCCCGCCACGATCACCACCAGATCGTCCCGGTGGTCCTCCATGGCCTTGAGGATGGTGTCGATGGCCTCCTGGCCGAAATCCTTCCCACCGTCGGCGGGGGCGAGGGTATAGGCCTCGTCGATGAACAGCACGCCCCCCAGGGCCTTCTGGATGACCTCCTGGGTCTTCAGGGCGGTTTGTCCCACATAGCCCGCCACCAGTCCGCTGCGGTCCACCTCAATGAGCTGCCCCTTGCTGAGGATGCCCAGGGCGCTGTAGATCTTCCCCACGATCCGGGCAACAGTGGTCTTGCCGGTGCCGGGGTTTCCGGAGAACACCAGATGGAAGGACATATCCGGGCATTTGAGGCCCCGCTCCTTCCGGAGGTTGCGAACCTTCACCAGATTCACCAGGCTGTCCACATCCCGCTTGACCTCCTCCAGGCCAACCAATGCGTCCAGCTCCGCCACGGCCTCCTCCAGGGAGGGGCGGGGCGGCTCCGCCTCCGGAGGGCATTCCGGACGCTTCTCCTCTTTTGCAGGCTCCGGAGCGGAAGCCTTCGGCTCCTCTTCCGTCCCAACAGAGGCCGGTTTGGACACAGGCGGCCCCCAGAAGTCGGTCAGAAGCCCTCCCGCGCCAAGCTTCCGCTCCATGTCGTCCAGCAGATCCCCCAGCTCCCGGGCGGTCTGGCCCGCCGCCGTCCCGCCCGGATCGACGGGCCCCACCCCCGCCTGGCGGCAGGCGTCCGTCAGCTGCCGGTGGAGCTTCTCCACCTGCCCGCTCTCCGCGGCGGAGAGACTTCCGCCCCAGGCGGCGCAGAGGGTCAGAAGGTCCCTCTGGATCACGGCAAAGTGCCGGCTGTAGGCGGTGCCCGCCTGCCGGTCCCAGTCCACCATGCGGCGAAAGAAGTCCGGGATCTCCACTTCCGCGCGGATGTCGCCCTTATAGTAGGCCAGAGCCCTGCGGAACTGCCGCTCGGTAAAAACCGCCGGTTGTTTCGTGTAGAGCTGGTTGATGGCGCCGACATCCCCCCGGCTGCCGCGGGCCCACACAGAGAGGATACAGGCCCGAAAGTAGCCATCCACCTCCTGAGGTGAGACTTTCAGCCCCCGGGGCAGGGCGGCGCAGAAGCTGCCGACAGTATCGGCGTAGTCCCGATGCAGGCTGCGTGTGGTCATAGGACACCTCCAACATGGTTTTCAAGAGGCAGTATACCACAACAGCGCAAAAATTTCCACGGTCAGTCCAGCCTCTCCTCCAGCGCCCGATGGACCACATACAGCGCCGCAATGAGTCCCACAGCCAGGAAAATGTGGAGGCGGAACACCACCACGCCCCGCAGCAGGACGCTGCCCGCCGCCAGAGCAGCCACCAGCAGCGCCAGGAGGATCGGGACTGCCTTGTTTTTCCTCACGCCCTCGTCAAAGGAGTTTTTGCAGATATACTCCACCAGGCCGATAGACACCCCTAGGATCGTCACCAGAGCCACCAGATTCCCCGCCGTCACGCTGAGCCAGGGATACGCCCCCTCGCCCAGCAGCCAGCCCAGCGCGCCGAAGGCCAGCCAGATCACCGCCAAGACATCCACATACAGACAGGCGCTGCCCACAGCAGACCAAACCCGCTGTCCCGCCGTCCGTTTGGGCAGCTCCAGGAGCACCGCGTCGCAGAAGGCCTTGTAATCCTCCCCGATGACTTCCTCCATGGTCTGGCCCCGGCGCTGGCCCTCCAGCACCATCTCCGTGATGTCCCGGCGGACCAGTTCCTGCTGATACTCAGTGGTGTTGGATGCGCGGAGATAGACGATGATATCCGTCATGGCCCGCCCATTCTCCGGCGTCAGTTCCTTTTCCAGTTCATTGTTTGCCGCAAGCATCTGTCTCGTTCTGCGGTTCATGGCTCTCCGCTCCTTTCGTCTCACGCAGCAGGTTGTCCACAGCCCGGCTCAGGGCCTGGTAATTTTGGATGAACGCCGCCAGCTCTCTCTCCCCCGCCGCCGTCAGGCGATAGTATTTCCGCCGGGGCCCCACCTCCGATTGTCGGTAGACCGCCTCCACCAGGCCGTTCTTCTCCAGGCGCAGCAGCAGCGGATAGATGGTCCCCTCGGCGATCCTCCCGAAGCCAAAGCGCTCCAGCTGCTGGGAGATCTCGTAGCCGTAAGTCTCCCGCTCTCCGATCACCGCCAGAACGCACCCCTCCAGGGTGCCCTTGAGCATCTGGGATGGGATCATGACCCGCCTCCTTCCTGACTACCTTGTATTGCAATACAAGTTTGCTATATTGTATCGCAAGATAGCTGTGATGTCAAGAGCTGATTACCTTGTCTGCTTCTGCGTCCTCCGCGCCCGTACAAATGCGAAAAATCGTCTTTACATGGCATTTTTTCTATTGTATCATAGGAATATCACTGGTACATACAGATGAGCGGGAGGTATATGCCATGAAAAAGCGGATTGTATTCTCTCTTGCCATTCTCTGTCTGGTCTTTCTGACAGCCGCGGCTCTTTGGGATGTACAGACCATGTTCTGCTCCACCTCCTATGACGGGCTGCACACAGGAGAGATCACTCTTGCGGGAGATTTCTTTTCTATGGAACTGGATACCGCCTCCAGCGCACCGCTGTTCCGGACCTGCCGCTACGAAATTAGCGGAAATGCCATGTACCTTACCATCTACACCAGTTTGCTGTGGGGAGACAACTGGCCCC
>CALXDE010000160.1 GCA_944386965.1 uncultured Oscillospiraceae bacterium | reverse complement strand
TGTCGGCGGCCATGAGGGTGCGGTAGGTGTCCTCGGAGAAGTCCTGGTGGCCGGGGGTGTCCAGGATGTTGATGCAGTAGCCGCTGTGCTGGAACTGCATGACGGAGGAGGTGACGGAGATGCCTCTCTGCTTCTCAATCTCCATCCAGTCGCTGGTGGCGGCCCGGGCCCGCTTGCCCTTGACCTCTCCGGCCTGGGCGATGGCTCCGCCGTAGAGCAGGAATTTTTCTGTCAAAGTGGTCTTACCGGCGTCCGGGTGGGAGATGATGGCAAAGGTCCGCCGGCGTGAAATTTCAGAACGTAAATCAGACATGGAATATCCTCCAAAGAATCAGGTTGCGGGCCACCATCGACCCCCGGCGCAATCGCGCCGCGCAGGGGGCATGCGGCCGGCACACCCCCTGGCGAAGGGCCCCGGGCCAGGGGAAAGGGGCGGCGTCTCTCTGATCACAGCAGGCCCAATCCGAAATAATGTACCATATTATGGGCGCTTTTGCAAGAATCAATCGATCCGAGCGCGCATTTTTCTCCGGTCAGGCCAGAATCGTCCCCAGAGCCGCCGCAGCCGCGTCCGCATCCGCCTCCGTGTTCCACCAGCCAAAGGAAAAGCGGATGGTCCCCGCTGGAAAAGTTCCCAGAGTTCTGTGGGCCGCCGGGGCGCAGTGGAGGCCCACCCGGGTCTGGATACCGAAGTCCCGGTCCAGGCGGAAGGCCGCCTGGGCCAGGTCCTCTGTCAGCGTCTGGATGGACACCACGCCGGTGCGCCCCTCCCGGCCCCGGCGCCCCAGAACGCAGAGTCTTCCCGACGCCTCCAGGGGCGCCAGCCCCCGGAGAAACCGCTCCGTCAGGTCCAGCTCATGGCGCAGGATCTGCTCCATGCCCGTCTCCCGCAGCCACAGCAGCGCCGCCCGAAGCCCTAGGATGCCCGGAAGATTCATGGTTCCCGGCTCAAAGCGGTCCGGGAGGAACTCCGGCACCTCCTCGCTGTGGCTGAGGCTCCCCGTCCCGCCGGAGAGCAGGGGCTCCAGCAGCGGGAGCATCCGCTCCCCCAGCACAAATCCGCCGATGCCCTGGGGACCCAGAAGGCCCTTGTGGCCGGTGAAGGCCAGGGCGTCAATGTGCATCGCCTCCATATCAATGGGCAATACCCCCGCGCTCTGGGCGCTGTCCACGAGAAACAGCAGGCCCCTCCGACGGCAGAAGTCCCCCACCGCGGCGATGGGCAGCACCGTGCCGCAGACATTGCTGGCGTGGGTCATCACCACCGCCCGGGTGTCGGCCCGCGCCAAACCCTCCAACGCCTCCAGACAGAGGCTCCCGTCCGGGGCGCAGGGAACGCGGGAGAAGGTGACCCCCAGCTTTGTCAGCTGCGTCAGGGGACGCATCACCGCGTTGTGCTCCATGGAGGATACCAGCACATGATCTCCGGATTTCAGCAGGCCCTTGAGAAGGACATTGATGCTCTCGGTGACGTTCTTGGTAAAGATGACATTCCGGCAATCCCCGCCGTGAAACAGGGCGCATAAGAGCTCCCGCGTCTCATAGACCCGCTCCTCCACCGCGTAGGCTCTGTCATAGGCGCCCCGCCCCACGTTGCTGCCGCTCTCGGTGAGATAGCGGTACATGGCCCCCGCCACCGCCGCGGGTTTGGGAAAGGTGGTGCTGCCGTTGTCCAGATAGATCTGCCCCATGGAAACCCCTCCGTTCTTTTTTTCCCAGTATAACACGTCCCCGCTGCCCCCGCAATCGCTTTTCCCCGCGTCAAAACGGCGGCCGATCTCCCCGCCTGATCTCTCCCTTTTGCACATTGACTTTTATTCACTAGCGTGCTATCATGCTAGCATGCTAAAGAAATATCCCTGTTGCCGATTTGCCTGCCAGGCGGTATAATAGGACAATCAGGAGAGAGCCACAGGAGGACCCCACATGGATACACAGCAGATTCTCCAGGGCGGTGAGCTGGCCGTGTTCCGGCTCCGGGAGCTGTACCGGCGCCACGGCTACCTGCCCTACCAGATGAGCAAATTCGAGGCGTACGATCTGTATGTGCGCAACAAGAGCTTCCTCGTCAGCGAGCAGATTCTCACCTTCACGGACCTGGACGGGAAGCTGATGGCCCTGAAGCCGGACGTCACGCTGTCCATCCTGAAGAACACCTTCCGGGGCAAGGGACTGCAGAAGGTCTATTACCACGAAAACGTCTACCGGCCTGACGCCGGGGGCCACAACTTCCGGGAGATCATGCAGGCGGGCCTGGAGTGCATCGGCGAGCTGGACGGCTTCGCCGTGGGCGAGGTGGTCATGCTGGCGGCCCGGAGCCTGGAAACCATCAGTGGACAGTATCTGCTGGACCTGAGCCATCTGGGCGTGGCGGCGGGCGTGCTGGGGGCCCTCTCCCTGTCTGAGGCGGCCCGGCGGGACATTCTCACCGCCATGGGGCAGAAAAACGTGCCGGCCCTGCGGCAGCTGTGCCGGGCGGAATCCGTCCCCACCGCGGCCGCCGGACAGCTGGAGGCTCTGACCGGGCTCTACGGCACCCCCGCCCAGGCGCTTTCGCTGCTGGAGGGGATGGACCTGCCCGCCCCCTCCCGCCAGGCGCTGGCGGAGCTGAAGGACCTGTGCGGCCTGTTGGCTCAGTATGGACTGGGCGAGAATCTGCGGCTGGACTTCTCCATCGTCAACGATATGAATTATTACAACGGCATCATCTTCCGGGGCTACGTGCCGGGCCTTGCCAGCGGGGTGCTGGCCGGCGGGCGGTACGACAACCTGCTCCGGAAAATCGGCCGGGAGGGCGGCGCCATCGGCTTTGCCGTGTATCTGGACCAGTTCCAGCGCCTCCTGGCCCGGCAGACCGGCTTCGACGTCGACGTGCTGCTGCTGTATGACGACACCTGCGCCCCCGGCGCTGTGGCCGCCGCGGCCAACGCCATCCTGGCCTCCGGCAAGACGGTCCGGGTGGACCGGGAGGTCCCCGACAACTTCCGCTGCCGGGAGGTGCGGACCATGGGCAAGGGGGTGTGACGGATGGAGTATATCAACATCGCTCTGCCCAAGGGGCGCCTGGGGGAAAAGGTCTACGCCATGTTCAAATCCGCCGGGTATGAGTGTCCCTCCATCGAGGAGGAAAACCGGAAGCTGGTCTTCGAAAACCCGGAAAAGGGGGTCCGCTACTTCTGGGTCAAGCCCTCGGATGTGGCCATCTATGTGGAGCGGGGGGCCGCCGACATCGGCGTGGCCGGAAAGGATATCCTGCTGGAGTACCGGCCGGATGTCTACGAGCTGGCGGACCTGGGGGTAGGCAAGTGCCGGATGTGCGTGGCCGGGCCCAAGGAGTTCTTCGACGACCGGACCCAGACCCTCCGGGTGGCCACCAAGTTTCCCCGGATCGCCCGGAGCTACTACGCCTCCCTCAGCCGGGACATCGACATCATCCAACTCAACGGCTCCATTGAACTGGCTCCCATTCTGGGGCTGAGCGACGTGATCGTGGACATCGTGGAGACGGGCCGCACTCTGTTGGAAAACGGTCTGGAACCCAAGGAGGAGATCGTCCCCATCAGCGCCCGGCTCATTGCCAACAAGGTCAGCTACAAATTCAAAAACGCCGCCATCCGGTGCCTGTCGGACGCCGTGGGCGGGCAGGAATAAGGAGACTTCCCATGATTCGGATCTATCAATACGGCCAGGTTCCCGCCGATGCCATCTTTGCCCGGCAGGAACATCAGGCGGACGTGTCCGCCGCCGTGGCCGATATCATCGCTTCGGTGCGCCGGGAGGGGGACGAGGCTCTGCGGCGGTACGCGAAGGAGTTCGACCGGGCGGAGCTCACCGAGATCGAGGTGCCGCCGGCCCGACTGGACGCCGCGGTGGACGCCCTGGACGGGGAGCTGCGCGCCATTTTGCAGGAGGCGGCGGAGCGCATCCGCGTCTTCCACAGCCGCCAGGTCCGCAGCAGCTTTGTCCTCACCCAGCCCGGCGGCGTCCTGCTGGGGCAGCGGGTGATCCCCCTGGACCGGGTGGGGCTCTACATCCCCGGCGGCACCGCCGCCTATCCCTCCAGCGTGCTGATGAACGCCATCCCCGCCAAGATCGCCGGGTGCAGGGAGATCGTCATGGTGTCTCCCCCCAGCCGGGGCGGGGAGATCGACGGGGTGATCCTGGCCGCCGCCCGAATCGCCGGGGTGGACCGGGTGTTCCGCACCGGAGGGGCCCAGGCCGTGGCCGCCCTGGCTTACGGCACGGAGACGATCCCCCGGGTGGACAAGATCGTAGGGCCGGGCAACGCCTATGTGGCGGAGGCCAAACGCCAGGTATTCGGTCAGGTGGCCATCGACATGATCGCCGGCCCCAGCGAGATCCTGGTGGTGGCGGACGGAAAGAGCGACGCCGCCGTGGTGGCGGCGGACCTCCTCAGCCAGGCCGAGCACGACAAAATGGCCTCCGCCGTCCTGGTCACCGACAGCGGGGCGCTGGCCCTGGCCGTCCAGGCGGAGCTGGAGCGGCAGCTGCCCCTCCTCCCCCGCTGCGAGATCGCCCGGGCCTCCATCGACAACAACGGGA
>CALXDE010000159.1 GCA_944386965.1 uncultured Oscillospiraceae bacterium | reverse complement strand
CCATCATGGAGCGCATCAAGCAGTACCACGACTTCAACACCGTGGGCGCCCCCTCCCCGCTGATGGAGGCCGCCGTGGTGGGCCTGGAGATGCCCGACAGCTACTACGAGGAGTTCGGCGCCCACTACGCCCACATGAAGCAGCTCTTCACCGACGGGCTCAAAAACATCGGCATCCCCTTCACTGATCCCCAGGGCGCCTACTTCGTGCTGGCCGACATCGGCCCCTACATGAAACCCGGCCAGAGCGACGTGGATTTCTGCGTGGAGCTGACGGAGAAGGTGGGCGTGGCCTGTGTCCCCGGCACCTCCTTCTTTAATGAGGCGGGCATCAACAACATCGTCCGCGTCCACTTCGCCAAGAAGGATGAGACGCTCCTCGAGGCCCTCAACCGCCTCTCGGACATCAAGAAGAAGATGGCCTGACTCTCTCCAAAACAAACAGCGGGGAGCGCTATGCGCTCCCCGCTGTTTGTTTTGCCGTTTTCCCGGCGGCCGCGGCGGTGCTCACCGCCGTCCGCGCGGGAAAACATCCGAGGCGGCGCCGCTTGCAGCGGCGCCGCCTCTCGTTTCTCCTGTTTCCCCGGTTTCGAAGCCGGCGGGCCGCCTCAGCGGCTCACCTCCACGCCCCGGATGACGTTGTCGCCGTCCACCAGGATGGTCACGTTCCCGCCGGAGGCCAGGGCCCCGTTCAGGTTCCGGAACCAGATGCCCGCATCCTTGTCATAGCAGCAGCTGTCCAGACCCGCGCCAACGGTGTAGAGCGTGCCGTTATAGTAGACGCTCTCGCCGCTGCGCCAGGCGCTGGCGGGCACATTCTTCACCGCCTTCAGGACCACCATTCCGGTGACGATCTGGCTGTTGTCCGTCCGGGTGGAAACGCCGATCCACTGGCCGGTGGCCAGGCCCCGATCCACTTCGAAGTAGGCCAGCGCCCCGCTTCCCGTACCGCTGTGATCCCTGTTCTGGATGCTCGTCTTGACCTTTGTCGTCTCGCCGGTGATCGAGTCGACCTCCACATTCACCAGGACGCGGCCGTGCCGCAGGCTGTCGCCGGTGGCGCTCTGCAGCACCAGGATGTCCACCTCGCCGGCGTAGTTCTTGTGGGCAAAGAGAACCTGCTCGCTGTCGATGACCTCCGCGCTCAGCTCATCCGCCGTCACCTGGGTCAGGACGCCTCCCACGGCGGTGGTGTAAATCTGGACATCCGCGGCCAGGTCCGCGCTCCCCAGGCGGCCCTCCGTCACATAGAAGTCGCCCCGGATGCTCTGGCCGCCCACCCGGCCCAGAGTCACCTTATCCCGGCTGCTGGAGGAAACGGTCACCAGCTGGCCGGTGTAATCGCTGAGATTGCTGACCGCGCTCTCATCCACCTCCAGTCCGTTGAAGAGGCGGACGCCGCTCTCGCCCACAAAGCCGATGGCGTTGCCCCGGGCGGCGCTGTCGGTGGAGACACCGGCCACCTTGTTGCTGTCCGTCAGCAGCAGCGTGATGGTCTGGCCTACGCGGCATTCCGAGACGCTGGCCATGGCGCAGGGCATCACCTCCAGGTAGCCGTCCTGGCCGGGGCCGATGATGCCGGTGCCCTTGATGCGGGAGGGCGCCACAGCGTTGGGATAGGCGTCCTGGTAATAGACGGTGATGCGGTTGTCGCTGATATAGATGGTATTGGTGCCGGCGTTGTAGGTCGCCACGTCGTACTTTTTCAGCGAACGGGCGGTAACGCGCTCCCCGTGCTTATAGATGGTATAGTCCGTCCGGTCGGTGAGCAGGGCAAAGCCCTCGGTGCTGCCGTCCTGGGCCACGATGACCGCGTCGTCGGAGGTGCTGGCCCCCACATACACCGTCTCCACCCGGCCCCGGTCGTTGATATACAGCGTGGCCATGGTGCCGGCGCTGAGATAGGTGAAGCGCTCCACATAGGAGTAGCTCTCCTCACCCACATACACTCTGGCGTCGGAGGACACGGAGTAGGTGGTGCCGCTGGAGTCGGTGATGGCGGTGGTATCCGCCTTGGCGATGGTGATATTGCGGCTGGTGCCCTCGTTGGTGGGGATGAAGGTGATGGCCTCGCCGCTGCTGTTGAGGATCACCACGCCTTTGCGCCCGGAGAGCAGCCCCGAGCCGGGATCGCCCGCCAGATCAAAGTTTCCGGCGGAGGTCATCATGTAGGCGTTGCCGGCCCCATCCACAGCATTGGCGTTGAGCAGAATGGCCTCCTGGGACGTGCCCAGCCTGGTATAGAACTTCCCGCCGTCCTTCTGGTCGCAGTTGAGGAGGTTGACAAACAGCTGGGCGGCCTGGGCCCGGCTGATCGCGGCGGAAGCGGAGAGACTCACCCCGTCGCTCAGGCCGATGGCCAGGGCCTCGTCGATATAGCCGTCGGGCCACACGGCGCTGACATCCTCGTCCTTATATCCCAGCATCCGCATCAGCATGGTGACGGCCTGCCCGTAGGTCACGGTATCGTTGGGGCCAAAGGTGCCGTCGGCGTAGCCGGAGATGAGCTTGGGGTCGCTGCGCACAGCCAGATTCACATATCCCGCGGCCCAGTACCCGGGCTTCACGTCCGGGAAGATGGTGTAATTGCGGTAGATGCTCACCCGGTCCCCCTCGCCCATGGCCTCCACGGCCATCTTGCAGAACTGAGCCCGGGTCAGGGTGCCCGCGGGGTTGAAGGCTCCGCCGGACACGCCGTCCACCACGCCCATCATGCTCAAAACCTCCAGATTCTGGGCAGTGGTCATGTCGCTGACGTCGCTGAAGGTCCCCACGGCAAAGGCCGCCGGCGCCATCCCCAGGGCCAGCGCCAGGGCCAGGACCAGGGAGAGCAGTTGTTTCTTCCAATGTTTCATATCGTTCCCTCCTTACTCCGCCCGCAGGGCCTCTACCGGCTGCAGGCCGGAGGCTTTGATGGCGGGATACATGCCGAAAATAATGCCCAGGGCCACCGAGAACACCAGCGCCCCCAGGGTGATGGTCACCGTGGGCCACAGGGGCTCGGCGAATTTCAGAATGAATTTGCCGCCGATCAGGGTCAGCATGGTACCCAGAATCACCCCGATGATGCCGCCGATGCCGCAGATCATGCCCGACTCGATGAGGAACTGGGCCACAATGCTCTTGCGCTCGGCGCCGATGGCCCGGCG
>CALXDE010000158.1 GCA_944386965.1 uncultured Oscillospiraceae bacterium | reverse complement strand
ATAAAGGCCGTCTCGTCGGTGTACCCCCGCCAGGCGGCGAGGATCTTCCCCCCCAGCTCCACCAAACGGCTGTCGTCCTCACAGCGCAGGCGGATCACGGACATGGGCCACTTGACGATGCCCGCCTGAATGTCCTCGTACCCCGGGAAGCTCACCGCCCGCTCGATGGGCGCCTTCTCCATGGCGAAGGTGTAGTGGCCGCCCTGGAAGTGGTCGTGGCTCAGGATAGAGCCCCCCACGATGGGCAGATCCGCGTTGGAGCCCACGAAGTAGTGGGGGAACTGCTTGACAAAGTCCAGGAGCTTGCGGAAGGTGGCCCGCTCGATCTTCATGGGGGTGTGGACGCTGTTGAAGACGATGCAGTGCTCGTTGTAGTAGACATAGGGGCTGTACTGCAAGAACCAGGGCTTGTTGTCGATGGTGACGGGGATGATCCGGTGGTTCTCCCGGGCCGGGTGGTTCATGCGCCCGGCGTAGCCCTCGTTCTCCCGGCACAGCTGGCACTTGGGGTAGCCGGACTGGGGAGCGGCCTTGGCCGCGGCGATGGCCTTGGGGTCCTTCTCGGGCTTGGAGAGGTTGATGGTGATGTCCAGGTCCCCGTAGGCCGTGGGGGCGGTCCACTTCATGTCCTTGGCGATGCGGTAGCGGCGGATGTAGTCCGTGTCCTGGCTAAGCTGGTAGTACCAGTCGGTAGCCTCCCGGGGGGAGCGGGCGTACCGCTCCCGGAAGGCGGCGATGACCTGGCTGGGCCGGGGCGTCAGCACGCCCATAAGCTTGGTGTCAAACAGGTCCCGGCTGGTGATGTCCCCCTCGATGACCCGGCGCTGGACGGAGAAGTCCAGCAGGTTCCGCAAAATCTCCTCCAGGGGAAGCTCCGCCTTCTCCTCCGGCTCGATGTACTCCTGGAGCTCCAGCACATCCAGCAGCGTGTTGATGGCCCAGGTCCGGTCCGCCGGCTCGATGAGCCCTGTGCGGACGCCGTAGTCCGCCAGAGCGGCAATATAGGTGTCAATCATCCTTCTCTTCCTCCTCTATTCCCGCGCCTTACGCCAGGCGCACGCCGCCCACCGAGCGGATGGACAGCACATGGCAGGACCCGTCTCCCAGAAGGCGCTCCATCTCCGTCCGGAAGCGCTCCAGCAGATCCAGGGGCACAAAGGCCTGGATGGTGCCGGCAAAGCCGCCGCCGTGGACCCGGCAGGCCCCCCGGCCTCCCAGCAGCTTCTCGCACACCGTCAGAGCCACCGCCACCTCCTGGTGGTGGGTGTATCCAGCGGGGACCACGTTTTGCAGCAGGCGCCAGCTGGACAGGCCCGAAGCCGTGACCAGCCGCAAAAAGGCGTCAAAATCTCCCGCCCGCAGGGCCTCCACCTGACCGGTCACCCGGCGGTTGTCCTCATAGATGTGGATGGCCCGCAGCACCGCCCGGTCCCCGGCCTTCCGGCGCAGGGTGGGGAGCTCGGCATAGAAGTCCGCCTCCGGCACCTCCCGCAGAACGCTCTTGCCGAAGTGGGCGCAGACCTCCCCCAGCTCCCGGGTGACGGCGGCATACTCGTCGGTGAGGTCCGCGTGGTCCGCGCCGCTGTCCACGATGCACAGGGCGTAACCGGAGTGGGCGAAGTCGAAGTCCACCCGCTCCACGATGGGGTTGGCGTTGTCGGCAAAGTCGATGGTCACCATGTTGCCCACCGAGGAGGCCATCTGGTCTAAGAGGCCGCTGGGCTTGCCGAAGTAGACATTCTCGGCGTACTGGCCGATCTGGGCGATCTGGATGGGGGTGCACTGCTGATCGTTGAACAGGTGGTTGATGATGGTGCCCACCAATACCTCGAAGGCGGCGCTGGAGCTCAGACCGCTGCCCTTGAGAACATTGGAGGTGGTGTAGGCGTTGAAGCCGCCGACTTTGCAGCCCCGCTGGGCAAACCAGGCGGCAATGCCCCGGATGATGGCCGCGGAGGTGTTCTTCTCCTTCTCCAGGATGGAGAGGTCCGCCAGGTCGATGACGTCCATGGGGAAGCCCTCGCTCTGGATGCGGATGGTGCTGTCGCCGCTGGGGGCCACGGCGGCGATCACGTCCAGGTTCACGCTGCCCGCCAGGACCTTGCCGTGCTGGTGGTCGGTGTGGTTGCCGCCGATCTCCGTGCGGCCCGGGGCGGAAAACACCGCCAGGCGCTCGGCGGGCCCGAAGGTGTTCGCGAACCCCTCCACAAGCCCCCGGTAGCGCTGGGCCTGGCGGGCGCGCTCCGGTGCGCCGTACAGAGAGGAGATTGCCTCCTCCAGCTTTTCAAAATCGGTCACAGGTGAAAAGGTGTACTCCATGGCTACCTCCCAAAAATATCCTGTTATTTCTATGTGTTTCTGCCTCTATTATAGCTAGTTCCGTCCGGCAAAAACATGGATTTAATCGTCATCTATGCGCAATTTTTAGCCAAAATAAACTCCGGCATTGCCGGAGTTTATTTTGCCGGTCCCGGGCGGAAACGCCCAAGGGCCCCCATGATTTGATTACTTCTTCACCAGGTACTTGCGCATATCCAGGGCGCAGGCGAAGAGAATGATGCCGCCCTTGATGAGGTACTGGTAGTTCTGGTCCACGCCGGTGAAGGTCAGGCCCACGAAGATCAAGCGCAGCATGATAACGCCGATGATGATGCCGCTGATCTTACCAATACCGCCGACGAAGCTGACGCCGCCGATGACGCAGGCCGCGATGGCGTCCAGCTCGTAGTT
>CALXDE010000157.1 GCA_944386965.1 uncultured Oscillospiraceae bacterium | reverse complement strand
AGCACACGGACCACAACTGGAACAGCTTCCTCACCGCCCCGGTGCCGGTGGGGGCCCTGTGCCTTGCCAAGCTGATTTGGGCGGCGGTCATGTCCCTGCTCTCCCAGGCCTGGATCGGGGCGCTGTTTATTATCAGCGGAAAGCTGGTGGGCCTCGCCGGACCCATCCCGCCGGAGCTGCTCGGGTGGCTGGCATGCGGGGCCGTGGGCGGCGTGTCGGTGTGCGCAGTGCAGCTCTATTTCAGCCTGATCGTTCGTGCCTTTGCCCCGCCGGTAGCCTTTGGGCTGGTAGGCGGCATCGCGGGGTTGATGGTCACGGCCCAGGGGTTTGGCTACGCCTTCCCGTACTCCCTGCTGTGCATCGGGATGCGGGCCAACAACCCGAATATGGAGCTGAGTTTCGCGCCCTTCCTGCTCTCCGCTTTGGTTTACACGGCGGTGTTCACCCTCCTGGCCGTCCGCCATCTCCGGCGGCACGATGTGGCGGCGGAGTAGGACTGCTTTGATACAAAAAGAGGGGGGAGGCCGTATATACACAGCCTTCCCCGGTTGACCACATTTTCAGCCACGGAGTCTCTTTGCTGGCTGCCCCGCGCATCCGGAGGTGGGATATGCCGGATTTTCCTTTCTGAGATTTTGCCAAGCCCGGCTATCCCCCGGTATGCCCCCTGTTTTTTCGTTGCGGCGGTGGGTGTTGCGGGATCGCGACTGCCGCCTTTATCCTCGTGCGAAAATCGGACGGCCTGTTTCGGGGCTAAGGCTCAGTCCATGGGCCAAGAGAAAGGTGCTCACGGGCAGCGAATTTTCTCATTCAGGCGAAGAAGAGGTCCTGCCGGCTTTCCGGCAGGACCTCTTTCTCTGGGGTTCTCGGTTGGAGGACAGTGGGCGCGCAATTTCTGCGGACCAAATGCGGTGAGCGGGCGTCCGTTCCCGCCGCAGGCCCGGCCGGATTGCCGGGACACCGTACAGAGGCCCCGCGGAGAGGCGGCCCAACCCATCACGGCGCCTCGTTTTGTATCACGGGGAGAATGATCCTGCTGTTGCGGGGACCGCCATGGTAGATGGTCTGCCGCGCGACAACCGTTTCCGTGTCATCATAGATCGGACGGCCCGTATTGGAGTTGGGGAAGACGGAGTTGTCCGCTCCGGAGGTGATTTCCACGCGGATGCAGTGCCCCGCCGCGAAGCGGTTGGAGATCCATGTCATGGGAATCTCGTATCGCACGATCTCGTCCGGCAGCAGCAGGCTCGGCTCAATCAGCGACTTGCGGAACCGGGCCCGTACGATGCCGTCGCACAGGCGGATGGAGTTTCCCGCTTCGTCCACTTCCGTGACGCGAACCACCCAGTCCGTATCCTTTGCGCTGGAAGAGGCGTAAAGAACCGCGGAGGGCTCTCCGGCGATGGTAAGGGCCTCTTTGAGGAGCGCCGATGTATAGACCAGGACGTCCGGCCGATGCTCGACCTCCCGATAGTTTTCGGGAACCAGGCACTCGTTTTCGCTGATGTCCATCAAAAACGGGGCCGGGTCCACAGGGTCGTAGCAATAGTGGTCCTCTCCCGGGACATCCGGCGGGGCGAAGGTCAATGTGCCGTCGCCGCCGCTTGTGTTGGCGTTCCCGGCGGAGTCCAGATACAGCGCGGTCTGACAGGCCTCCCGGGGCGGCCAGGCGGAGGCCGTATGCCAGCGGTTCTCCCCGATGGTGTAGTACTCCACGGGAGCCTCGTCCTCCACGCGGTTGTCGATGCCCTTCAGGAAGTGGTCATACCAGCGCAGATAGCGGTAAAAGAGATCGTAGCGGATGGCATCCGGCCCGTAGTTGTTGCGGTGAATGTCCCGGGAGGAGTTCATCTTGTGGTTCCACGCCCCGCAGATGAGCTTCTGATGGTCCCGCTGGTTCCGGTGATTCATGTCCCAGATCTGCATGCTCCCCGGCCCCACATCGTCATACCAGCCGGAGAGATACAGGGCGGGCACGTCGATTTTATGCTGCTGGGCCAAAAGATTGGCCTTTTGCCAGTACCCGTCGTAGGCGTCGTGCTCCATCCACTCGTTCCAGAAGGGGATATCCTCCCCCAGACCCAGGCGCGGGATCTCCCGGATCGGGCGCACCTTCAGCACACGGTCCCAGTCCGGGCGGTCCATATCCTCGGGGTGGAAGTTCCGGGTGCGCATGGACACAATCCAGGCAATGGTCCCGGGGGAGAGAACGCCGCTGCGGTGGGGGAAATCGAACAGCGGCACGCCGCCGGTCACCATGCTGATCAGCGCCTTGAGGTGGGGGTTGCCGCTGGCCGCGGCCTGCCACTGCACGATGGCCAGATAGGACGCGCCGATCATGCCCACCTGCCCGTCGCTCCAGGGCTGCCGGGCGATCCAGTTGAGCGTGTCGTCGCCGTCGTCCCGCTCGTTGACGATGGGCTGCCAGTCACCCTCCGAGAGCTCCCGGCCCCGGGTGTCCTGGGCCACCACGGCGTAGCCATAGTGGACAAAGGACAAAAACTGCTTGACGTTCTGCTTGTTGTAGCAGGTTCGGATCAGCACGGTGGGAAAGGTCTGCCCGTCCGCTCTCCGGGTCGGCAGATACACATCCGTCGCCAGCTTCACCCCGTCCCGCATCGCCACCATCTCCATCCCCGCGAAATCCAGCCCGTATGCCGGTCTGGACAGGAGGGGGTCCTCCAGCATCTGCGCCAGCGGCGTGGCGAATTCCCAGCCGTCCTCTACCAGCAGGCCCAGATAGTTGCGCTCGTTGTCGATGCAGGCAACGACCTGACCGTCCCCCAGAATGATATCCAGGGGGCATTTTCCGGCCGGCTGGACCAGGCGGTGGATCATATGGCTGCGGCCCTGGTGGTACCGGTGCTCCGCGGCGGCCAGCTGATACCCCTCCGGGACGGCGCCGCTGCCCACGCAGGCCAGCGCGTCCGGAAAGCGGCTGTCCAGCTCCGGATCGAGCGGGGCCATGGGCCAGACATACGGGACCTCCCCGGAGAAGCACAGGCTTTCCAGATCCCGCGGCGCGCAGAAGATCTTCTGGCCGTCTATGGACAGTCTGGCCAGGAGGATTCCCGCCCGGTAATAGGAAAAATACCGCGTCATTTGGCCCCCTCCCCCATCATCTCTTCCACCCGCAGGCAGGACACATAGTGGCCGGGCGCCGCCTCCCGCAGCTCCGGCATCGTGCGGCGGCACTCCTCTGTGGCGTACTTGCAGCGGCTGGCGAAGCGGCAGGACTGGGGCGGGTCAATGGGGGAGTGGATCTCCCCGTGCAGAATTTCCCGCTTGTGGCCGCGGCTGCTGAGCTTTGGGATCGGGATGGCCTCCAGCAGCGCCCTGGTGTAGGGATGCAGGGGCGTTTGGAACAGGGAGCGCTTTGGCGCCTTTTCCACCACCTGTCCCAGATACATGACCATAATGTCGTCGGAGATGTGCTTGACCACGCTGAGGTTGTGGGAAATAAACAGATAAGTCAGGCTGTGGCTCTGCTGCAGATCCTGCATGAGATTAAGAATCTGGGCCTGGATCGACACATCCAGGGCCGATACCGGCTCGTCGCAGACAATAAACTTGGGCGAGACGGCCAGAGCCCGGGCGATCCCGATCCGCTGCCGCCGTCCGCCGTCCAGCTCGTGGGGATAGCTGTTGATGAGGCGGGAGGCCAGGCCCACCGTATCCATCAGCTCCCGGATCTTTTTGTCCAGCTCCGCGCCCCTGCAGAGCTTGTTCACCACCAGGGGCTCGGCAATCAGCTCCCCGATGCTCATGCGGGGGTCAATGGACTCATAGGGGTCCTGGAAGATCATCTGCATGTGCTTGCGCAGCGCCTGCATGCTCTTCCTTGAGCAGCGCAGCACGTTGTTCCCGTCAAAGAGGACGCTCCCGCTTGTCGCCGGGAGGAGGCGGAGAATGACCCGCCCCAGGGTCGACTTGCCGCAGCCGGACTCGCCTACGACCCCCAGCGTCTTGCCGGCGTCAACGGAAAAGGAGACGCCGTCCACCGCGTGAAGCAGCCCGTGGGGTGTTTTGAAATACTTTTTGAGCTCCGTTACTTCCAATATTTTTTCTGCCATATCCAGTCATCCCCCCTTACTGCCGCGCCGCCAAATGGCACTGGACGAAATGGCCGGGAGAAACTTCCCACGCCTGCGGCTGTTCCTCGGCGCATTTGGGCCCCGCATATGGGCAGCGCGGATGGAATTTGCACCCGGCGGGCAGGTTCGCGGGGTCCGGCATCATTCCCTCAATGGGGGTCAGCCGCTCCTGTTCATCCTCCAGGTTCGGCACGGAGTGGAACAGCCCCACCGTGTAGGGATGCCTGCGGTCCCCATAGATATCCTCAACGCTGCCCGATTCCACGATCTCACCGGCGTACATGATCGCCACCTTGTTGCACATCTCCACAACGATCCCCAGATCGTGGGTGATCAGCAGCATCGACGTGTTCCGCTCCCGCCTGAGCGCCTCGATCATGTGCAGGATCTGGGCCTGGATCGTCACATCCAGGGCCGTGGTGGGCTCGTCCGCAATCAACAGGGACGGATTGCAGGCCAGGGCGATGGCAATGACGATGCGCTGCTTCATGCCGCCGGAAAATTGGTGAGGATACTCCACCTTTCTCGCGGCGGGCAGGCCCACGCTCTCCATGATCTCATCCACTTTCTTGGACGTTTCCGCCTTGCTCAGATGCCAGTGGAGCTCGATGACCTCGGCGATCTGGTCGCCGACCTTCTGCAGCGGATTCAGCGCGGTCATGGGGTCCTGGAAAATCATGGCGATCTTGCTCCCGCGAATGGCGCACAGCTCTTTTTCCGGGAGCTCCAGCAGGTTCTGCCCGTGGAACAAAATCTTCCCGCTGTCGATTTTTCCTGTGCGCTTGGGGAGGAGGCCCATCACGCTCAGGGCGGTGGTGGTCTTCCCCGCGCCGGTTTCCCCCACAAGGCCCAGCGTCTCCCCCTCCTCCAGCGAGAGGCTGACGTGGTTCACCGCGTGGACGACGTCGTCATACGCGTGATAGCAGACACTGAGATCTTCAATCCTCAGGAGCTCTTCTCTGTTGTTCATGGCGTCCACCTGCCCCTTCTCATTTCAGCCTCGGGTCCAGCGCATCCCGCAGTCCGTCGCCGAGCAGATTCAGCGAAAGCACCGTGATCATAATGCACAGTCCCGGATAAATCACCTGTGAGGGCATGGAGCGAATCACTTCTTTCCCCTCCGAGAGCATTTTCCCCCACTCGGGCAGGGGCGGCTCAATCCCAAGACCGAGGAAGCTGAGTCCCGCGGCGGCAATAATGATCTCTCCGACCCCCAGCGTGGCCTGCACAATGACGGGGCCGATGGCGTTGGGAATGATGTGCTTGCGAATGATGCGGAAGTCGCTGCTGCCAATGGCCCGGGAGGACTCAATGTACTCCTTGCTGCGGATGGAGAGCACCGAGGAGCGGAGGACCCGGGCGTAGATCGGAATATAGGAGATGGCCACCGAGATCATAATATTGATGATGCCGGACCCCAGGGCGGCGATGACCGCAATGGCCAGCAGCATGGAGGGCATGCTGAGAAACACGTCCATAATGCGCATGATCACATTGTCCAGGCGCCCGCCGTAGAATCCGGCCACCGCGCCGATCAGTCCGCCGATCAAAAGCGCCGCGATCGCTGTCACAAGTCCGATTGTGATGGAAATGCGTGCCCCGTAGATCAGCCGTGCCAGCATATCCCGCCCGTAGCCGTCCGTGCCCAGCCAATGCTCCGAGCTGGGGCCCTGCAGCTTATCCCCGATGTGCTGCTCCACCACCTGCGCGTCATAGTCAATAAACAGCGGTGCGGCAATCGCGATCACTGTGATGGTCAGAAACACCACCAGGCCGAACATGGCCTGCTTGTTCTTTTTCAGGCGGAGCCAAACCTCCTGCGCCTGGCTGCGCTTTTTCTCGGAGTCCAATCCCTTGTGATGTGACATCGTTTTCTCCACCCCCTCATGTCCGGATTCTCGGGTCCACATAGGTATACAAAATATCCACGATCAGATTGACCAGGCTGAACGCGACGGCAATCAGAATCACCGACGCCAGAACCACCGGGTTGTCCTTCTGGCGGATGGACGTCACGATCTGGGTCCCCATGCCGGGCAGCCCGAATACGGTTTCCGTCACAACCGCTCCGCCCAGGCTGGCGCCGAAGGCGTTCCCCACCACGGTAATCACCGGGATCAGCGCGTTTTTCAGGGCGTGCCGGAAGATCACGCGCTTTTCCATCGCCCCCTTGGCCCGCGCGGTGCGGATGAAATCCTGCCGCACCACCTCCAGCATGCTGGAGCGCGTCATCCGCATGATGGTGGCGCAGTTGATGCACCCCAGGGTGATCGCCGGCAGGATCAGCCAGCGCAGTCCCTCATAGCCGCTGGAGGGGAACCAGCCCAGCGTCAGGGAAAACAGCAGCATCAGCAGCATTCCCAGCCAAAAGGCGGGGATGGAGGCCATCAGCAGCGCGAAGACCACGGAGCACGCGTCCAGAACGGAGTACTGCTTGACTGCGGACAGAATCCCGATGGGCATGCCGATGACCACCGCGAAGAGCATGGTCAGGACCGTCAGCTGCAGCGTCAGCGGAAAGCGCAGCTTCAAAACGTCCCATACGGGGAGGCGCAGCTGATAAGACGTCCCGAAGTCCCCCTGCAGCAGACCCTTGATATAGTTCCAGAACTGCTGGAGATAGGGCAGATCCAGGCCGAGCTCCTGGCGCAGGGCATCCACCTGCTCCTGGGGCGCGCGATCGCCCAGGATCAGCTTGGCGGGATCTCCCGGCGAGAGATACATGATTGTGAAAACGATGAACACAATGCCGATCAGAACGGGTATCAGGTACAGCAGTCGCTTCAGGATATATTTCAGCAAAAGTAACACTCCTCTCTGTCAAGGCGGATGGGTGCCCGGCGGCCGCGGCGCCGGAATGGCGGCAGGGAGGGAATGTCACCTGAAGGATTCCCTCCCCGCGCGCCCCGCTTACTGGGTCAGCGTCCACTCCCAGACCGGGTAATAGGCGTTATCGACAATTTCGATGCCTTCAATGGCCCGGTTGGCGCCTACGATTTCGTTGGGGAACAGCAGGCAGATGATGGGCAGGTCCTCGTGCCCCAGCTCGACGATCTGCTTGTAAAGGGCCTCCCGTTCACTGGTATCCAGGGTGCGGCTGGCGGTTTCGATCATCTCATCCATCTGGGGATTGTGATAGGCGCGGTCGTAATTGAACGTGCCTTCGGAGTGATAGAGATAGGTGACCATGTTGTTGGTGTCCGCCCAGTTCAGCGTGCACAGCGAAATCTCGAAGTTGCCCTTGTCCAGATTGTCGTTCCAGGTGGCCTTTTCCAGCTGTTCCACCTTTACATCAATATTGATCTGCGCCAATTGATTTTGCAGGATCTGCGCGATCTTCATGGACACCGCGTTGTTGCTGTTGACCATGAGCGTGCAGGAGAAGCCGTCCGGATATCCCGCCTGCTCCAGCTTCTCCTTCGCCGCGTCCAGATCATATTCGTTGAAGGGGATGCTGTCGTTATAGCCCAGGTGCATGCTGTTCAGGGGGGAGTTGGCAATCGTTCCCACGCCGTCCACCGCTCCGTCCAGCAGGTCCTGCTTGTTGATGGCATAGTTGATGGCCTCGCGGACCTCCTTGATGGAGAAGGGCTCCGCGGTTTTGTTGAAGCAGATGTAGTGGATGGTATAGCTGGGCGCCTGATACAGTTTCAGATTCTCGTCGCCGTCCACAATGGCGATGTCGTTGACCGTCAGCGCGGGGACGAAGTCCACCTCGCCGTTCTGCAGCGATATGACCGCTGTGTTGGTATCGGGCTGGATTTTGAACTCGATGCGCTTGATGTCAGGCTCGGGACCGTAATAATTTTCGTTGTAGACAAGGGTGAAGCTCTGCCCGGGGATGAAATCCCCCTCGAGCCGATAGGGTCCCGTGCCCACGGGGTGATACATGAAGTCCGGGCCGGAGGTGATGGCCTCTTCGCAGCAGATCCCGAAATAGTTGGTGCCAATCGTCGTCAGGAAATCGGCAAAGGGATACTTCAGGTGCGCGATGAAGGTGGTGTCGTCCGGCGCCTCCACGGAATCGATCATCACCGCCAGATAGGAGGTATAGGGCTCCACCATGACGCGCTCAAAGGTGTAGACCACATCCTGGGCAGTCATCTTCTCCCCGTTGTGGAAATATACGTCGTCCCGCAGGGTGAAGGTGTACGTCAGCTCGTCATCGCTGATCTTCCAGGACGTGGCAATGTCCGGCTCGATCTCGGCGGAATTGCCGCACTTGCTGTTCACCAGCATGCTGTACAGCTGGTTTTCCACCATCAAGCTCTGTCCGTCCGTCGTGGTGGCGGGGTCCAGACTGGTGGGAGCGGCCAGCAGGGAGAATGACAGGGACTTCACCCCGTCGTCTCCACCGGAGGAGTCCGCCCCGGAATCCCCGCATCCGGCCAAAGCGGAGATCATCAGCACAAGCGTCAGCACCAGCGCAGTGATTTTTTTCATGGTTTTCTCTCCTTGTCGATATAATTTATTTTTGTTTAAGAATTATATTTGCCTGTCCTTATGGCGCGAGGACCTCCCGGTAGACGCGGAAGAAATTGGCGGCGCAGAACTTTTCGAGCATATCATCGGTAAAGCCGCGCCGGCGCAATTGGGACAGCAGGCGGCCCAGCGCGGAATAGCTGGGGATGATATCCGCCACCTTTTGCCGGTAGCCATTTACGGTAATATAGGCGCCGGGCATAATGCGCTCAGCCATATCCAGCCCGATCCCCACATGGTCAATGCCGCCGACCTGCACCAGATGCTCGATATGCCGGACCAGCATCTCCAAATTGGCGTTGTCCGGTCCGTCGCCAATCACCGCGCTGCAGCCGTTCACGCCCACAACGCCGCCGCGGTCGGCAATGGTCCGGATCTGCTCATCGGTGAGATTCCGCAGGGTGGGATTGAGGGACCTGCAGTTGGAGTGGCTGGCAATAATGGGGCATTTGGTTACAGAGAAGACGTCCGCCATCCCCAGATCGTTCAGATGGGATACGTCGATCAGCATGCCCAATTCCTCCGCCCGCAGGATCAGCTGAACGCCGAACTCCGTCAAGCCGCCGCCGATATTGTGCCGGTTCGCCGTGTAATAAGCCCCGTCGCAGGCCCGATTCCTCCGCGCGTGGGCCAGTCCGATCCCCCGGACGCCGACCCGGTAGAAGAAGTCCAGGAGCTCCGCGTTGCCGCCCAGCGGTTCGATGCCCTCAAAAGAGAGCAGGATCGCGATCTGGCCGCTGGCGGCGGCCTCCATGAGATCCGCATAGGTCATGCACAGCTTCATCTGCCCGGGGCTCTCGCACATCTCAGCCTGCAGGGCGGCAATCTGATCGCATGCCTGCTGCAGGGCGGAGCCGTTGATGGATTGCTCGTCCGTGAAGATCGCCGCGACGATCCCTCTGACGCCGCTCTCCCGGGCATCCTGCAAAAAATCAGACGCGAAGACCTGACGCCGGCCCTTCTGCCGCTCCTGACGCAGATACATCCCCAAGTCCAGATGCGCGTCAAGAATCGGGGGGGCCGCCACGACGTCTTCCACTGCCTGTGCCGCGCTGTATCCCATTCATCCACCTCCATACGTCGAAATTTAACTTATAGCAAATTAACTAATAGTTAAATTATAATGCCTAAAATCAAAAAGTCAAGACTGGGCGCGATTAAATTCTTTTCCGGGATGAATCCGGTTCTTTCCATTCACTTTATTTCTGCTTGGATTACAATTTCTCATAGAAGCGGGCGGGTATTTTGCGGGCGCGGGCCCGCGGCGAAAAAGCGCTCTTGCATCTTTTTGCAAAGTAAGGTATAGTAATATCAACAATTTTTGTGTTGATCGGTTGCTTTTCCTGGGCAGAAACGGGGAAATATCTCCGCAAAAACGGCTGGAAACGGGTTGGATACATGATAGATTTTTCGAATTTAAGGCGTCTGAGAAAGAGCAGGCACTACACGCTCAATGACCTGAGCAGGCAGACCGGCTATACCGCCAGCTTTCTCTCCCAAATTGAACGCGGGCTGAAGGAGCCGTCTCTCACCACGCTGCGAAAGCTTTCAGAAGCGCTGGGTGTGCCGGTAGCTTCGTTTTTTTTCCCGGCTGAGACGGATTCCGCCGGCGAGGACCAGGTGGAGAAGGGATACTCCCTTGTCCGCAGAGACGAGCGGAGAAACATTTCCATCCCCGGGCTCTCCGTACACTGTGAGTCGCTGACCATCTCCCCGGCCGCCCATGCCCCTCTGCCTCTGGATGGCATGATCTACACGATCCCCCCCCACACGTTTGCCTCCGAGGGGATGGTGTGCCATACCTACGACGAGTGCGCCTATATCCTCTCCGGAGAGGCGACCGTCTACCTTC
The DNA here is from genome assembly GCA_944386965.1 of uncultured Oscillospiraceae bacterium. The sequence continues at coordinate 15,700 of CALXDE010000157.1, read as the reverse complement.
CGGACACACAGCTGCGGATCGTTCAGGGGGACTGTATCTATATCGCGTCCTCCACGCCCCACAATTTTCTCAACTCTGGGGACGATGATTGCAGTGTCCTCTCCTTCAACAATTAGACAGCGGAATATGATATAAGGAGGAAGGTCCTGATTTCAAAAGAAACCAGGACCTTCCTCCTGTCGTTCTCAAAGACTCGGTTTCTCCGCCCTTGCCGGAGATGGTAACGAATTGGATCGCTGGACATCTCCGATGATCGGAGAGCGGACGGACTGCCCTCCCCGCCGCCCTCTGCCGCGCGCCGGAGGGGCCTTGTTTCCCGGAGGGCAAAAGAGAGGCCGGGGCAGCTGCCCCGGCCTGTAAATGGGATATCGTAAGAGAATGTTACTGCAGCTCCCAGCTCTTTTCCACATGCGCTTTGCCGGATTTCTTGCGGTAGAAGCACCACAGCCACATCACCAGCAGGCAGACCGCGGAGGCCACGAGCATGGTCATGTTGGCGGTTTGGAAGGACCGCCAGATCATAAAGACGCGGATTGCCAGCGCGACCCAGCAGGCAGCCATAAACAGCCACATGGGGGTGCGCCAGGCGCGATTCTCCCAGGCGCCCTCCATGGTCTTGGGATACCGCATGATGCCGATGGCTACCAGGATATACCCAATGGAGGACACGAAGGTGAAGTTGGAGACGATGGTGCCGATGTCAAAGTCCAGAACAATGGGCAGGGCGCCGATGAAAAAGAAGATGACGATGTACTTCCAGGCAATGCCGTACTTGTTCACATTGCCCAGGATCTTCGGCAGCCAGCCGTCACGGGTCAGCTGCATCATCGGCCGCTCAAAGATGCCGAAGGAGGAGTTGAGGGAGGTCGCCAGCGCCATCACCGGCCCGGAGAACACGAACAGATAGAACACCACCGGGCTGAAAATGACCTGGGCAACCGCGGTCAGCGGCTGGTTCGCCGTCTGCTCAATGGGCAGCACATTGCACATGGTAAAGCCCACGCTGCAATACAGCACCACCAGGAAAAGCGGAACAATGGCCATCGCCAGGGGCAGGTCCGTTTTGGGCTTCTTGCAGGAGCCGGAGAACGAGGTGATGAGGGTATAGCCGGTGGTGGAATTCATCAGGATCATCACGGCCTGCATAAAGCCGTCCGGCCCATCGGTGAAGAAGTCCTCCGCCGCGAAGTCAAAGCTGCCCGGCTGTGCGTTCATCATGCCGTAGAGGCCAAACATCAGCAGGCCGGCAATCAGGATGATGGTCAGGACGTTCTGCACCTTGGCCATAAAGCTGGTGCCGAACAGGTTGATCAGCGCGAACAGCACCAGGCTGAAAATGGCCACGCCCTTTACAGGAATCGCGGGGCTGATGGCGTGCATGTAGTTGCCCAGTGAGAGGGCCATGGTGCTGAAATAGAACGCGTTCAGGATCTGCTGCACGCCATACCAGCCGCCGCCCACTTCGCCCAGGGTGGTGGCCAGGAAGGAGTAGTTGCCGCCTTTGATGCGGGCGGCGCTGGACATGAGGATCAGCGGCAGGTTTGCCAAAAAGCCCAGCAGAATTGCCAGGGCATAGGCGATCCACGCACTGCGCCCGGTCCAGGAGATGGCGATGCCGACATAGGTGACGATTCCGGCGCCCACCACAGAACCCAGCCCCATAAAGGCCAAGTCCCAAAAGCCGAGCAGGCCGCTGTTCGCTGTCTTGGTTTCTCCCTTTTTCATTTGATTCACGCTCCTTTCACAGTTTCGATTGCCACTGCCTCCGCCAGCGCTTTCTCGGACAACTCATTGCCGATGCCCGGCCGGTCAGGGACCTCAAAATAGCCGTCAACCGGTTGGTCGTTATAGACGCACAGGTCCGTGACCTCTTTCAAGGTGTTGACCGTGTGGTGCTCGTGGATGATGAAGTTGGGGATGGCCGCCTCGAACTGCAGCGCCGCCGCCACACTGATGGGGGTATTGCAGGTGTGGGTCTGCACCGAGATGCTGAACGCCTCCGCCATGTCGCAGATCTTCCGCCCTTCGGTATAGCCGCCGCAGTTGCCCAGATCGGGCTGCGCGACAGACAGACAGCCGGTCTGGAACAGAGGCAGAAAGCCTCTGCGGGTATAGGTGCGCTCGCCGGTGGCCAGGGGAATGTGGGTGTGGGCGGCAATGCGCTGATAATCCATGGGACTGAGCGGAGAGGCCGGCTCCTCCAGGAACATGATGTCATAGGGCTCCGCCATGCGGGCAAATTCGATGGCGGTCATGGCGGTGGTGCCGTTGTGATTCTCCAGAATGATGTCGACCTCCGGCCCCAGCGCCTGACGGCAGGCATCCAGCTTCTTTTCCAGTTCCCGCATGGTGGGAGGCTGGAAGTGGATGTGCATTTCCTCGGAAGAGGTGGGCTTGCCGTCCAGCTTCTTGCTGATGAGATCGATTTTTACCGCGTCATAGCCGTCCTCCACCGCGGCGCGGCAGGCATCCTGCAAGAAGCCTACATCGCCGGGAGAGGCCATAAAGGTTTCGCTCTTCCAGCCAAACTGGAGCTGACTGGCGTAGGCCCGCAGTTTTGTGCGGTGGACGCCGCCCAGCAGCTTACAACAGGGGACACCGAAGAATTTTCCTTTGATATCCCACAGAGCGGTGTCGATGGCGCTGATGGCCGCCATGATGACGCCGCCGTTGCCCTGAGCCCAGAAGTTCCCGGACAGCTTGTGGTACACCGCGTCGGTGTCCAGCGGGTCCATTCCGATGATCATTTTTGCCATCAGTTTGATCAACTGATAGGCGCCTATTGAGTAGTCAAAGATGGAAACGCCTGCCTCTCCGTAGCCGTAGATGCCCTCGTCTGTGTTGATGCGGCACAGCACGGGGGTCTGCGCGCTTACGTCGAGCCTCTTGAGTTGGATCGCGTCGACCGAAACAATCTTCATGTAATCCCTTCCCTCCTGTTTTAATAAAAATTGGTTATATCTTTACCAGCGCTTTTCCGGTGGAAAAGGCTTGCAAAGCCCAATGATATCGGATATAATTCACATAATAAGTTGAATGTTTTCCCCTTCTTTTGTCAGTATAGCGCATAAATCAGGGCAGAACAAATACAAATATGCTGTAGATACTATAATAAAATCATTATAGGATGGGAGGGGCGCTATGAACCTGCAGCACCTTCGCTATTTTTCCGCCATTGCCCGCTGCGGCACGCTCAGCCGCGCCGCGCGGGAACTGCACGTTGCACAGCCTGCTTTAAGCGCGACTCTGGCCAAGATTGAGGAGGAGGTCGGCGTAAAACTGTTTGACCGGGTGCGCGGACGGCTGATCCTCAATGAGAAGGGCAAGATCTTCCTGGAGGGGGCCCTCGGTATTTGCGAGGACTATGACCGCATGCTGGAGAAAATCGGTCAGCTTGCGCACCGGGAGTCAAATGAGCTGACGATCGGCATTCTGGACATGGGATTCCCACAGCAGTTTATTTTGGACTTTCTCACAGCCAATCCAGGCATCCAGATCAACACAAACCTGATTTATCAATCCGCCGACCAGGAGTTCGAGTCGTTTCACTGTGATCTTTTGATTATGCCCGGCCCCGTGGAGATGAAGGGGGTGGAATGCCGGCTCATCCACTCCGATCCGCTGTTCCTGACCATGTCCAGAACCCACCCCCTGGCCGGACGAGAAACGATCGCCCTGCAGGATCTGAATGGGGTGGATTTAATCCTGCTCGGGGCAAACAGCTATTACGGCCGGCTGATCAATGAGCTGTTGACGAAAAACCAGATTGTACCCGCCAGCCGCTGCAGTTCCACCGAGCGGCAGCTGCGCCAGCTTCTGGAAAAGCGCCAGGGCGTATGCGTCACGATTCCGGACATTTGGAACGCCATGCCGGACGCAAGTGGTCTGATACACATTCCCATTGACACGACCGTACATCGTCAGTGCTGTTTCGTATACAGTGCAAAGCGTTCGCTTTCTCCCCTGGCCGTGAGCTTTATCGACTATATCTGCAATCTTTACCCATGAATCCAACCAAGCGGCTACAGAGAACTATCTATATGAATTTTCTGGCAGCAATATGCGCAGACGCGCGCATGAATTGCGGCGATTGCCAAATGATGTGCCGCCCCGCAGCGGCGCCACCCTATCAGATGCTGTGACAAGTCCGTCTACCCAATGTCTACCCGCCGGAATCCCTTGCGGCGGGTAGACATTGGGTAGACAAGTGTACAGGCAAACCTGTCCATCATCGCTGAATCTACGAAAAGGTCTAGTAATTCCGGACAGCAATGCAGGTTTGCTTTTTATCGCAACAAAAGTGCCTGCCACCAACATCAAATGGGACAAACACCTGTGTGGGCATGGAGGCAAGGCGGCTGTGTCCCTCCCAGCGGCCCTGAAGCCGGATTTGGGCCATTGTCGAGAGCTTTGTGGGACACAACAATTGGCCCCCGACGACGCCCAACCACGCGGGTTCGCTGGGGAGAGGCGGGGCGGCGGAATGAGTGAGTTTTCACCCCCTCGGAGCAAAAACGTGGGAAAAGGCAAATTGCTCCGCAGGAGCAAGAAAGGCTGCAATGAGGCGTATGGAGCTTGCGCAGGACAACCAGCAGGAACAGACCAGACGGAAGATGGAGACAACAAACGATTGACAAACCAAGACCCAAGGCAACATAGTCGCAGGCGGGATGCGAGCCCTCTTCAAGAATTTCGGAACTAAAGCAATAGACCCCTTCTCCACAGAAACGGCCCTGCCTTACAGAGGAGGCTGAAATGCTGTGAGCAATGAATATGCCGTTCCCCTAAAAAAATGATAACTTTCTCTGAATTCTGTCCCGTGCCCCTGGCTATTTTCTGCGGTATTGTGTGTTGCTGACAAGGAGGGGTAAGCATGAAAACCAATCAAGTCCCGGTCCAGTGGTGCCAATACTGCGAAAGCAATGACCTAGGCCTTGGCTGGCAGCACGGCGAGCCATCGTTACCTTCAAGAAGCACGGCCTCCTGGGTAACCGGCTGCACTACCTGATCTGCCGCCCGGTACTACAAAATCTCTCTCGTGCGAAATGGAATCGCTCTATAATTCAGCAGGACTACGATGAGATCCGGGCTATGTCCCATCAAAACGGAGGGTCAACATGATAGAACGGACAGCAAACCAGCCCCCAAAATCCCCCCGGAGGTCAGGAGGGCGCCCCGCTGAGAAGCGGGGCGCCCTCCTGAGCTCTATAAAAAATGTGCTTTTCCGATTTTTCAGCTTTTTAGTGTTTCTACAGTGAAAGATCCGGGAAGTTAAAAAAGCTCTCATGATTTAGGCGCACCGTAAAAATCAGCCACTCCCGCGCGGTATGAATCCCCGGCAGGCAAACCGCGGCAGCCGCAAAATGTGAGGTAAAAGTCGCCATAAAACGCATTTACTCCTGGATGGTAAAGACCTCCTGGAATTTTCCGTTGGATTGGACCTCCAGCTCTCCGTCCAGGTTGAGAAGCGGACGAATCCCTACAGAGTCGTTGTTGGAATAGGTGTAGCTGAGGGCACCGTAAGGGCTGGCGACCCGGTTCAGGAAATCGTAGCCCATGTTGGCGGTGCGCAGCCAGTACCACCAGCCATACTTGGGGTCATAGATTTGGGGGGCGTCGTACTTGGCGGTTGGACGGTCCGGATTGATGGCTCGACCATACTTTGCCAAAAGCTCCTCCGTCATGGTGGTGCGATAGACCGAATAGTCATAGGCCAAAGGAAACATGACGCCCTCCGCGCAGCCGTGTTCATCCCCTTTTCCCAGCTCTGTGCGGCTGGGAAGGAAAGCCAGGGCTGAGACGGTAACGATCTCACCGGTGTCCCGCTCCGTGCGTCTGAGATATGGCACGTCCACCCGCAGCAGTGCCGAGCGGAAGGTGTTGGAGAACTGCGTCAGAAAGCCGGGCCGACCGGCATAGGGGACCTCCCCATAGCGGGTGAACTCCGCTGCGGGGGGCGTGTCATACTGGTGTGTGGGGGCATACCAGACATCGGCGGCGCTGTTGAGCCACTGGTGGACGTTGCTGCAGGCGTAGTCGTTGTTCCCATAGCGGTAGGCCTGCTTCCAGGGGCCCTCCTTCCCCCGCTCCGGCTCCGCGCCGTCCAGGCACCCCAGTTCCACAATTTTCTGGGCGTACAGGGTGGTGCCCCGGTATCCGGGGTGATTCTGGGCCGCCACCAGAAAGGGAAGCGGCGAGCGGGCGTCCCGGACCACCGCGCCGATGGGAAGCTCTCGCAGTTTCATCGCTTGCACTCCTCTCTGTGGCAGAATGGCCCCTCCGGCGGGATGTTGTGTTCGGCCAGCATGACGTCGATGTGGGCGTGATGGCGGACGCAGTACTGGCAGAAGCCGTGGTTGGGACAGGTCCGGGTGGGGCAGGGACAGGTAGGGCACATGCGCATGTCATCAGGAATGATGGTATAGCTCTCCTCCATCCCGGGCTTTTCCTGGATAAGGCCGTGTTCAATCTGCATGATAATCCTCCTTGATGGGGAAGGTGCTGCCGCTCTGTCACGGCAGCACCTTTGAGGGTTGACGGGAATGCTTATTTTGTCTCGGCGGCCCACTTGGCCTCCGCTTTCTTTACAAAGTCCCCGTTCTTCAGCGTGGCAAATACGATCAGGGCGATCACTTCCACTACCGTCATCACGATGTAGGCAATGCTGTAGCTGTTGAGGCGGGTTGCCAGCTGCACAATGACCAGGGTGCCCAGGGAACCGGGGATCTGGTGGATGGGATAGATCACGCCGTAGGCCCGCTTGAAGTTGGCGGTGCCCCAGTACTCGATGACCAGGGAGGTCAGGAAGTTGGCCGCGCCGCCGATGACGCCGCCGCCGCAGATCAGGCCGATGATCAGGCAGGGCATGCTGTTGAGGCCATTGGCCAGAGCGCTGAAGCCGCAGGCCAGAATGCAGGTGATCATCACGCCTATCATGCCGACCCGGGCGCCCTTCTTGCCGTCCAGGATGCCGAAGAGGTAGCTGGCCACACAGGCGCACAGGGCGGTAAAGATCATCAGGTTGGCCGCTGTATTGATCTCCAGCCCCATGGAGGTCATGCGCAGCACGTTGGTGCCCATGAAGCCGCCGCCGAACAGCGCGCAGCAGCCAATGCACAGGGCGATGATGTAAGTTTCCTTGGTCTTGAGCATCCGCCCGGTGGTCCAGGGACTCCTGGCGGCCAGAGCGTTGTTCTCAGCGGTCATGCGGCGGACATCCTCGCTGGTGAGGGCGTCATCGTTGTCGGGCTTGCAGCCGGCCTCCTCCGGGGTGTCCCGCACCACGAAGATCAAAAACAGCAGGCCGACCAGTCCCACAAAGCCGCACAGATACAGGCAGTAATTCATGCCCCAGGTGGCGCTGATCCAGTTCATGATCTTGGAGGTGGTTCCGGCGCCCAGGGGGACGCCGATGGTGACGATGCCCATGACCACGCCCTTCTTCCGGGGGAACCAGGTGGAGACAAAGATGGGGTTCAGGGTGTAGGCCCAGACCACCTGTCCCATAACGGCCACCATCTCCAAAACGGCAAACAGGAAGATGTTGTGGACCAGATTGATGCAGAAGCAGCTGGCGGTGACCACCACGCCCCAGATGATGGAGAGCATCCGGGGGGAGTACTTCGTGGCCAGCTTGCCGGTGATGAAGCAGGCGGCGATGCCGATGAACTGGGCCACCGACACCAGGCTCAGCAGGGTGGTGGTGTCCCAGCCATAGGTCGTCTCATAGTAGGAGAGACAGTTCTGCCAGCCGGTGTTCATACTGGTGTTCAGGAAGAAAATAAAGAACATGTAGATACACACAGCCCAGCCTTTGGCGCCGAAATTCGCCTTGGTGACATTCAAAGATTTATTCTCTGCCATTGTGTTTCCCTCCAATATCGATTTTTGTCATTCTGCCGCGTCCAAGCGGAAGAATCCTCCGAACAGTTCCCGCAGGTCCACCAGCGCCGATTTCTCGGACCGGAAGGCCACTTTGCCGCCAAAGCGCTCCATACCTTCCAGCGCCGGGGCCAGCCCTCTGGGCGCCTCGAAGGTCACATAGAAGATGCCGTTTCCGCCGTTGCGCCGCAAATAATCCGCCAGCACGTCGCTCTCATCCCCATCCTCCGGCGGCGCCACCAGCTCCAGGCGGAGATTCAGGCTCTCGCACACGGCGTGCGTCCCGCCGTGGCAGTCGGGACCGCTGCGCGTCCAGGGGCCAATGCCGTAGCGGCCCTCCAGCAGCGCCAGGACCGGCGCAATCTCCCGCACGCCGAAGGTGATCCCCGTCAATCGGGAGAGCAGGGGAGCGGGGACGTTTTCCCGGTCAGGAAACACGAGAGGGGGCTCCCCCTCCGGCAGTTTGTAGTCCGGCGGACGGTACTGGACCTCCAGGTCCGTCCCAAGGGGCTTGTGGCGGACAAAAGCGCAGTCCTCCGCCCGGTCCACCTTTGCCATCGAGGCCAGGGGATTTCCGGCTGCCGCCATGGCCCCCAGTGTCTCTTGAAAGGTCAGCGGACTGCTGACGGCGATGTGCTGGGGACCGGGGCCGTGGCTGTCCAGATACTGGCGGAACAGGCTCCGGTTCTCCATGGGCTCTATCAGCTCCAGCTGAATGCCGTTATCCCAGGTGACCGCGCCCATACGAATACCGTAGGTACCCACGTAGTCTCCGTTCAGGTAGTAGTCCTCGATGGGCATCGCCCCATCGTCAAAGGAGGCGTCCCCCTCCACGTGGCCGAACTTCACGTTGAGGAAGGGCCCCACGCCCAGGCCCTCCGTAAAGAGGGCGATGGCCCGGTCCAGGTCCCGCACCGTGTAGCTCATCTGAGGGATAGAGTCAATCACTTGGCGCATCCCTTTTCCAACTCCTTTCTCATTTCGCGGCGGTTGGGTGTCTGCTGTCAATCATTATAGTGGAAAGGCGCCGCCGCGTCTCTGTGCGGTCGCACAAAAGACCGGCGTTTTTCCCCGCCCAGAATTGTGCGGCGGCCCATTTCCTTTTCCGCCTCCGGCAGATAAGATAGAGCCATCCCAATACGACGAAAGGAAGGCAGATCTCTATGCGTGTACCTCCACTAACAGAAGCGGAGAAAAACCGCTGGTATTCCAAATTCTTTTATGAGCGCTATCAGCCGGCGCCTGAGGCCCTGGCTGAGATCGGCGACAACGGCCCCATGGGTCTGGAGAACGCTCTCTCCGCGGCGGACCGCCTGAATGCGGTGAAAGACGGCTATTTCCAGCGTGAGCGGGGCTGGCAGGTCATGCCTGACGGCACCACATTTGTGGCGGGCTTCATTTTTATGAAGGATGTCACCCCGGACATGTTCCAGTGGTGGTTCTCCTGGATGCCGGTGGACGGCCTGCGGGGCCGTCTGTGGGACCCGGAGGAGCATTTGAACCTGGTGGTGGACCCGGAGTCCATCCGGCGCATGTGCAACCCCGCCCTGAGCGTCAAGGAGCGGATCTACGGCAACATGCTCTACGCTGTGGAAGACAACGGCACCGGCTATGAGTCCGACCGCTACTCCTGGAAGAAGCTGAACTTCCGCAACCCCGTGGACTTCGGTTTCACCCAGGCACAGCTGGATGAGATCGAGGCCAAAGGCGGCCGGGTCATCACCGCCATGAGCGGCCCCAAGGACGGCGACTTCGCCAGCACCTTTATCCATTACGCCCGACCGGTGGAGGGCGGATGCGAAGTGCGCAGCCGCTTCTTCGTGGGCTACAAGATGGACAACGGCCAGCTGATCAAAACCATGGCGGACGACATGCCTCAGAAGGCCCTGGAGCAGATCGGCACGGGGCTGACCATGCACTGTCTCAAGGAATACACAAACCTCGGCCACATCCTGCCGGAGCTGTACGCCAAGGAAGGGCACAAAATCGACACCATTGAGGAGTATGAGACGCTCTACGCCAGAGATTTCAGTGATTTTACCTGAACACCGAGAAAAAGAAAGCAAGGGTCCTCCCCCGGGGAGGGCCCTTGTCTTTGTTGAGGGGATATGATAGACTGAAATAAATTGGATGGAAAGAGGTGCCTGGTTTCATGCAGATTTCCACGTTGCTCCAACAGCTCCCCACCCGGGCGCTGCGCTCTGTCCGGCTCTCCCGCCCGGAGACGGACATCCTGGCTGTACTGGTGCTCCAGCGTGAGCAGCAGGAGTTTCATCCGGACTGTCTCTATGTGGGGGAGGCGGCGGACTTGCCGGCGCAGGTGCCGGGCGGGTGCAGCGTTCTGCTGCGGGGGACGCCGGAACAGGTGGAAATAGAGAATGGAAACGCGGCCTTTTTGTCCCCGTCCGCTTCACTGGCAAAGGTGGTCAACAAGCTGCAGGAGACGCTGCTCTATCAGCAGCGCGTTCTCCTGCAGGTCAGCGAGATGACCTCTTCACTGCTCAATTATCAGGGGCTTCAGGATCTAGTATGCCAGGCATCCGATCTGCTGGGCAACCCCATCTTCCTGGTGGACCAGGAGAACCGGTATGTGGCCTGGGACTCCCGCCTTCTGGAGGGGGATGAGAGCCCCTATGCCAGACATATCCGGGAGGAACAGGCCGCCGGACGCATCAGCGCCGATGGCATCCGATACCTTCAGCAGGCGCACCTGTCCATCAAGGCCGACTCTCCCAGGCCCCAGTTCTGCTTTAACGCGTTTTTGGACCGCACAATGCTGACCTGCTCCATCATGGTTGGGAATGTAAAGGTTGCGACATTGTCTCTGGTGGAGTATCGCCAGCCCCTGCGGGATGGGGACCAGGACTGCCTGGAAGCGCTGGGAAAGCTCATCTCCAAGGAGATGCAGAAGAACATCAACTACTTCCGCCTTACCGACTACTCCGCGTATGCCCTGCTGGGGGAATTACTTGACACGCCGTCTCCGGATGTCCGCTCCATTCGCCGCCGACTGGAGCGGGCAGGTTTCCAGGATCTGGAACTCTTTCAGATCGCGGTGCTCTGCGCGCCGGGGAAGAATCTCTCCAACATCGACTATGAGATCATCGGCAACCAGCTGCGCGGTATCGTCTATCCCTCGATCCGCATGGTTTACCAGCACCACTATGTGATCCTCTTCTGCGGCAAACGCCAGGAACCGCCGGACCGCCGCGCCACGGAAACACTGCGTCAGGCGGCGGTGGCGCATCGGCTGTCGGTGGGCCTGAGCAACCCCTTTGACCGACTGGAGGAAACGAAACATTTTTATCAGCAGGCGCTCCGCGCCATCCGCCTGGGGCTGCGGGTCCCGGTTATGAACTCCCGCCAGCCGCTATACCGCTACCAGGATTATACTCTGGTGGAGATGCTGGAGCTGTGCCGGGAACAGGAAAACCTGATGGACTTCTGCTCCCCCATGCTGCTGAAGCTTTTGGACTATGACCGGGAAAATCAGACGGATCTGATGAACACGCTGTATGAGTATCTGGACTGTTCTCAAAATACCCAGCTGGCCGCGGAGCGGCTGTTTATCCACAAGAACACCCTGCTCTATCGCATCAACAAAATTCGCAGCGTCATTGACAACGACCTCACCTACAGCTGGGATCTGCTGCTGTTGACGCTCTCCTTCCGTATTTTGATTTATCTGAACATTTACCGCCCCAACCGGGCCAAGCTGGCCTGGGAGGAACTGGAGCAGGGGCGGACCTCTCTGGAAAAGCCCTGATGTGCCGTCCTGGTTCAGCAACAGGGCGGTCACTGTTTCTTGATGCGGGCCGAGGGGCCATCCGGTTTCGTTCGCCCTGACGCTGTCGCTTCCAAACAAAAAGCCCCAATATATTTTAAGAAGAAGCGGAAGATCGCCTCGGCGGCAGGTGCAGCGCAGCAAGAAAATCCGGTATTGGCCCCTGCCCTGTGTAGCCGGGACAGGGGCCAACGCATAGCATTCTTTGTCCGACTGACGGTCGATTATTTTATAGCTGCGTGCAACCAGCAGCGCTTTAGCGGCTAACACGCCCTTAGAAAAGCGAACACTTTCCAGACGGGCAATGTAAAACCCGGACTAAGCAGATCAAGAAAGGCTGGCAACAGGCCAATAAGCGTGTGGCGAACAGGCCTGGGGCGTGGCGCACGAAGTGCCCCGGGAGCCTTGTGGGCAGCGCATACTCTCGCGCTAAGCGGTGGATCATGACCATGAGGTCATCCTGGATGTGAGTGTGGCATCTGGCGATGTTTACGATTCCATACTGCAACTGGAGCAACTAGGCCATGTTCTCATCACAGACCTGTCCTTCCCTTCCAATCTGTCGTGGGTACCGGCAAAGGCCGGCAGATACCCTTGGGCTGTCAGAGTCGTGTTCGGGGCGGCGCGGGCCGCATGGCAGTCTTCCCCCCGCTGGGATGAGTGATTATTTTAGGTATAAGCTGTGTCAAACAGTCCATTTTTTAGTCAAATTTTCCCGCAGGTCCTCCATCGAAGCCCCTCGCCGGAGCCTGCGCTGCGGCCCGCCAGAGTGGTGTTCTGTGAGCGGACCGTTTTCCCCAGACGGAGCGGAATCGTTGCGCTTGGAAGAAAAAAGCCGGCACACCTGTCCGGTGTACCGGCTTGAAGCTGTGGGTCGCTGTGAACGGAAACGCTCCTCTTCCCTCCGGACACAGCTGTCCGGGCCTCTGCGGAGAGAAGCGCTTCCGGCCCTTTTACGGCGCTCCACTGTCCCATGGCCGCAGCAGTTTGGCGGCAAACGAGCGGACGATCTCATAGATGGAATAGCGGGGATATGCCACCTGGGCCAGCTCCATGGCCCGGGCCTGCTTGTCGGTGGCAGAGGTATAGGGATAGACACCGAAAAGGAACGGGAAAAAAGCGTAGAGGAACTCCTGGATATCGCCTGCCGACATGCGGGGAAAGAACTTCTCCAGGCAGCCGGTCAGCGCCCCCATGGCGCCGGCATACACCCGCTTGAAGGCCACCAGGTTCTCCATCCGGCTGTTGCCCTCCATGTCGTAGAGGTTCATGCTCATCAGCTTGAGCATGCGCCCCCGCCTTTCCAGGGTGCGGGCCAGTTGGTGGGCAAAGCCCTCTGCCGACAGGGCGGACGCCCCCGCCCGGACCGCCTCCAGATCCGCGGTCCACGCCCCATACTCTCGCTGGAGCAGGGCCAGGAAAATCTCCTCCTTGGTCTGGAAATAGTTGTAAATCGAGGTGCGGGTAAAGGAGGTCTTCTCCCCGATCTCCCGGAGGGTGATGTCCTTGAAGCCCATCGTCTCATACAGGGCAGCACAGGCGCTGACGATCTCATCTTTTCTCGCGTTGGTCAGTTCTTCTGATCCTTTTGGCACGTCGACTCCCCCCTTCCCGGCCGCCGCCCGGTCTGAAGGCGGCTGCTGCCTCCCTGGGTCAAAGGTTCAGCACGCGCCTGACCCAATCGGCCGTACCGGAACCGTGCAGCAGCCGGCCCTTTTCCCAGTTTCCCGCGGGGCAGTGGGCCCGCACGCTCTTCTCCGCTGTGGCAATGCCGCTGCCTCCGGAGGTGGCGAAGGGGATCATCCGCTTGCCGGAGAAATCGTACCCCTCCAGAAACGTATCCACGACACGGGGCTCCACCCCCCACCAGATGGGGAATCCCACAAACACCGTGTCGTACGCCCCCATGTCCGCCACGCCTCCGGCGATGGCCGGGCGGGCAGCCGGGTCGGTCATCTCCAGCGTGCTGCGGCTCTGCTTGTCCCTCCAGTTGAGATCCGCGTCGGTATAGGGCTCCCGCGGACGAATTTCGTACAGATCCGCGCCCGCTGCCGCCGCGATCTCCCGGGCCGCGCCGGCGGTCACGCCGCTGGCGGAAAAATAGGCCACCAAGGTCTTGCTCATTGTGACGCCCTCCTTTTCTGCCCTTACAGCTCGATCAGCTCATACTCCCGGGTGCCATAGCCCAGAGCCGCGGCGGCCTCGATGGTGTGGATGCCGTTGCGGCTGGTGACCCGCTCCATAAAGTGCGCCTTGCCCGGGTCATCGGAGGCCGTCACCAGGTCGATGCACGCCTGATCGATGGCCACCGGGTCCAGGGAGGAGAGGATGCCGATATCCTTCATGCAGGGGTCCTCGGCCACGGCGCAGCAGTCGCAGTCCACGGACAGGTTCTTCATCACGTTGACGTAGGCGAGCCTGCCCTGGAAATGCTCCACCACGCTCATGGCGGCGTCCGCCATGGCCTCGGGGAATTCCACGCTGCTTGCGTGACGCTTCCATGTCTCGTAGCGGTCGTCGGTCTTGCCGGCGGAGTGGATCAGGGCCTTGCCCGCCCGGCTGGCGCAGCCGATGGACAGCTGCTTGAGGGCCCCGCCGTATCCGCCCATGGGGTGTCCCTTGAAGTGGGCCAGCACCAGCATGGAGTCGTAGTTGACAATATCCCTGCCCACCAGGTTTTCCTTGAGGACCTTGCCGCCGGGAATGGGCCATACCAGGTCCGGCCCCTGGGCGTCCAGCAGGTCCACGGTGAAATACTTGGTCCAGCCGTGCTCGGCCAGAAGCCTGCTGTGGGAGGCGGTGTGGTCCCGGACGCCGCCGGAGGCGTCGCCATAGGCGGTGTTGCACTCCACGATGGTGCCGTGGACCGCCTCCACCATGGGTTTCCAGAATTCCGGGCGCAGGAAGTTCTGATTGCCCTTCTCGCCGGAGTGGACCTTTACGGCCACCCTGCCGGGCAGCTCCACGCCCAGGGCGCGGTAGAGCTCCACCACCTTCTCCGGTGTGATTTCTCTGGTGAAATAGACCTTCGCTTTCATGTCAATTCCTCCTCCATAGAAAAAAGATCTCCGCCATATCCGGGCATTTCGCGTGGCGGCAGCGGTCGGATGTCGTTCTGACACAATGTCAGCATCTATATAGTAGCACCGTTCTGACACTGTGTCAATATAAACGCGAAAATTTCGCGCTCCCCCGGCGGGACAGACGCAGCGGGCCGCCGTCCCCAAAGGGGGCGGCGGCCCGCTCTTCTGAACGCGCTGGCAGCCGACACGCCAAGCGCCCCAAAGCGTCAGGGCGCCCCGGCGGAGGGCAGATGGATCTCCGGCATCAGCTCCTGGTCGATGACGGCGAGCATCTCCTCCATCTTCTCACAGTCAGCCGGAGAGAAGCGCTTTTGAATCCGCTCCATCACGGCGCGGACATAGTCGTTGCTGATGTTGTAGTAGTGCATGTACTTCTGGGTGGGGCGCAGGTGGTACTCCCGCTTGTCGTGCTCGGATTTGATCTTCTCGATATAGCCCTTGCGGATGAGGCTGTTGATCTTATAGGCCGCGTTGGGGGAGGAGATGCGCATGAAGGAGGCAAACTCGTTGATGGTGGGCGTTCCCAGGGCCAGAATGGTTTCCATGGCAAATGTCTCCACCGTGGTGAGACTGGCCTCCCGGTTCTGAAAGCGGGAGAAGACCTCCTGATAGAAGTGCAGCTTGAACTTGGTGTAAACCGCCTGGAATCTCTGCTCCAGCATGGTCTGTCCCACTCCTTTTCCCTCCGCGCCGTGCCGTCTGGGCTGCATGCCGCTCCGGGCGGCGGGCGCTGCGTCAGGCATGTTCACCCAGGGCGAAGGTCAGCTCCGCCGTCACAGCCTCCTGCCCGTTGACGGTGGCCACAGCCTCCGCCTGGGCGATGCCGGCCTTCTGCCGGGTGATGGTGCACGTCAGCTCCAGCACATCCCCGGGGGTCACCTGACGGCGGAAGCGGGCGTTTTTGATGGCGCCCAGGAAGCCGATCTTCCCCCGGTGCTCCGGCATGGACAGC
>CALXDE010000156.1 GCA_944386965.1 uncultured Oscillospiraceae bacterium | reverse complement strand
GGGAGATCTGGGCGCAGTATTCCGCCCACTCCCGGCGCTTGCCGTCAACATACTGGCTGGTGATGTGCGCGCCCAGGGCGTCTGTGACCACGCGGTCCTGCTCCATGGCCGCGACAGCCTCCTCCAGCGTCCCGGGCAAGTGCTCCAGCGCCCGCCCCACATCCTGGGCATAGAGGTTGGCGTTCACCGCCTCCGGCGGCGTCAGCTGGCGCTCAATGCCGTCCAACCCGGCGGCAAGACAGGCGGAGAACGCCAGATAGGGGTTGCAGGCCGGGTCCGGGCAGCGCAGCTCCACCCGTGTCCCGCGCCCCCGGGGCGTGGGAATGCGGATCAGCGCCGAGCGGTTCCCCGCGGACCAGGCCAGGAGATTGGGCGCCTCATAGCCGGGGATCAGCCGCTTGTAGCTGTTGACCAGGGGATTGGTGATGGCGCAGAATCCCCGGACGTGGGCCAGCAGTCCGGCAATAAACTGATAGGCCAGGGGTGAGAGCTGCCGGGGATCGCCGGGGGCAAAGAAGGCGTTCTGCCCGTCCTGGAACAGAGACATGTTCATATGCATCCCGCTGCCGGCTGTTCCGGGGACGGGCTTGGGCATGAAGGTGGCGTGGAGCCCGTTCTTCTGCGCCAGGGTCTTTACCGCCAGCTTGAAGGTCATGATGGTGTCGGCCGCCTGGAGCGCCGGCGCGTATCGGATGTCGATCTCGTGCTGCCCGGGGGCCGTCTCGTGGTGGCTGGCCTCGATCTCAAAGCCCATGGCCTCCAGATTCAGACAGATCTCCCGGCGGGTGCTCTCCCCGTGGTCCAGGGGTCCCAGGTCGAAGTATCCCGCCTCGTCCGTGGTTCGGGTAGTGGGCCTGCCGTCCTCGTCGGTGTGGAACAGGAAAAACTCCAGCTCCGGCCCCACATGAAAGGTCAGCCCCATCGCCTCCGCCCGGGCCAGGGTGCGCTTGAGGACGCCCCGGGGATCGCCGGCAAAGGGCGTCCCATCCGGGTTGTGGACGTCGCAGATGAGCCGGGCCACCTTGCCGTACTGGGGCCGCCAGGGCAGCACCGCAAAGGTGTCCAGATCCGGCCACAGGTATTGGTCCGACTCCTCCACCCGGACAAAGCCCTCGATGGAGCTGCCGTCCATCAAAATCTCGTTGTTCAGCGCCCGTTCGATCTGGGAGGCGGTAATCGCCACATTCTTCAGCTGACCGAAGATATCGGTAAACTGCATGCGAATGAACTGGATATCCTCCTCCTGGATGCGCCGGATAATCTCTTCCTTTTTGCGGGCCGTCATGATTTTGTCTCCTTTCCCTGTGGTAAAACTGCGCGGGAACCCCCGCGGCGAACCGCTCGCCGCAGAGATGCGTTTTTCAATAACAAAAAAAGAGCATGCGGCGCCTTACAAGGGCGCCGTTGCTCTCGATGCGTTTATTATACGGGCGCTGCCGCGGGATTGTCAAGGCGCACCGTCCTCTTGAAAACCGGCAGACAGCAATTTTGTAAGTCCGGCTAAAATCATCTCCAGGATTTTCTGAAAATTTGGAGGCAATGGCATACGTCCAATGCGCCCGCTCCCCGAGCCAAACGGCATGCTTTACCTTTGCGCTTTCGGCGCTTGCCCTTCAACCGCAGTCGATGTTTTTCAATACCGCATGCTGTAATCGTGCGGCCTTCTTTTTCGGTTCATCCACTCTGCCTAAAGCATTAACAACTGCCCTCCGATTGCAATCTCAGCAGAGAGCAGAGACTGGAATCAGCGCGGAAGAACTTAGTTCAATTGACCGAGAGCCAGCAAATCCAAGGCTGAACACGATGCGAAAAAATTGCGGCACATATGGGGATTGCGGTTTCAGCCCTGTTGAAAGCGGAGGCTGAGAGAACAGAATGATGCTTAAATTGCATAGTCTCCTGTCCCGCCTGAGGATCACGGCGAACGATACAGGGGTTCGGTGTATGCCCATGCGGTGGCGCTGTATGTAACCCAGTCGGGACGGCTGCGGTTAGTCACAAAAAAGTGGATATATCCGGGGATGGCAAAGCGATATGGGACCGACTGGAAATCGGTGGAACAGAGGCGCCTTGCGCTGGAAGAACTGGCGGGCCGGGCGCTGCCAAAGAGGCCCTATGCCGCGCAGATGCTGGCTATTCTTTCATGTAGCCCGCTGTCCCCGTATGTCGAAGCGCTGGCGGTACATGGACTGGGTAAGACGGTAACTTTCCCCGGAAAAAGTGACAATGTGGGAGTTGTGGATCAGGCGGTCAATGAGGGCGGCAGGGCGATTGTCCCCAAAGGCCGTGTTCCACTGGCTGAATTCCAGATTGGAGGTAATGATCAGGCTTTTCCTCTCATAGTAGTCAGAGATCGCCTGGAAAAGCAGTTTGGCGGCATCCTTGTGGAGCGGGACAGAGCCAATTTCATCAATGGCGAATCATTCTGCCTTCCGCAGAGTTCCAAGGAATGCGTTGCGTGTTTCTTTATGATTCCTCTCCCGCGGCAGGTTCGCTAAAGAGGCTACTATAAAGAAACGGGTCTTAATGACCTGAAACCCAGCAATTTTATCACCCGTGGCCTCCGCTCCTGCGGTTCCGGTTCCAGTACTTTCCGGACATACCGCTCTGGATCACGACAGGTTATGCTCTGCCACTCCTTGGCAAGCCCGCCCGACTTCAAGGTCTCCGCATATATTGCTCAATTTGTTCAGGCATGACCGGCTTCCCCTGTCAATCCAAAGGGTCTCAACCAAAGCCCAGCGCAGCGGGTTCGGTTTGGAGGGGAGGCGCAGTGAAATGGGTGGAGCCCTGCCCCTCGCGATAGGGCAAGGAAGAAGGCGAATTGCTCCGTGGGAGCAAAAGAGGCCGCCCCGGGGCGTATGGAACTTGCGCCGATGAAGTTGAAGAATATCTTAGCCTGTACACCCCGGCCGGAAAGAAGCGGGGATAATCCATACCGGCGAATCCTTATTTGTTTACTGTCACCGCTTCATAGCGGGAAATAGGGAATGGATGCTCCAGCAGGTTCCGTAAACGCTTCGGTTTTGCCGCCCACAACTCCCGGATAGGAATTCTGCCTTTATCATACAGACACTGTGCGTCCTTCTCGCACCACTCCCCCAGCCGCTGGTTAAACTTTTCAAGGGATGTTATGGTTGAGGCGGAGGCAAAGGCATTCTTCCGGCTGTATCCCACCGTGTTCTCTATGTTCCCTTTCTCGTTTCCGGATGCGGGATTGCGGACCTCTGCCTGGAATCGGTAATGGAACATGAACCGGTGAAATCCGCCTGTCAGTGCCCGCTCTGTCTCCTCCAATACCCGCGCCACTGCAGCGGAAAGATCCTCAAGCCGCAGCCGGGATGATACCCCGCCTATGTGCCAGCCCTGTCAGCAGATATTCCTAGGAGAAGAACTGCATGTATCCTTTAACGGGACTTTATGGACTCGCATCTAACTGTAGAAACTATCTCAGCAATTTGCGGATGCCTCCCGCCTCATCTCCGCCCAGAAAACGCGGCGGACTGCGTCCGGCGCGCGGCAAAGCGCTTCCACAGGCCATCGGCCTGTGGAGCGGCGGCGCTTGCCCCGGAGACACTGTTGTCCGTGGATCAGCGCACCAGGCAGGGGCGCTTGTTGTCGAACGTCCATCCGGGGATCAAATACTGCATGCCGACAGCGTCGTCCCGGGCGCCCAGGTTGTTCTCCAGATAGAGCTGGTGGGCCTTCCGGATCTGCTCCCGGTCCGCCTCCACACCAAGGCCGGGCTTGTCGGGCAAGGCGATGCAGCCATCGACGATCTGGAGCGGCTCCCGGGTCAGGCGCTCCCTGCCCTCCTGCCAGATCCAGTGGGTATCGATGCCGTTCATGGCCCCGGGGATGGCCGCGGCGCACTGGACCACCATGGCCAGGCTGATGTCGAAGTGGTTGTTGGAGTGGCAGCCCCACATCAGGCCGAAGTCGTTGCAGAGCTGCCCCACCCGCACGGAGCCGGCCATGGTCCAGAAGTGGGGGTCGGCCAGAGGGATGTCCACGCTGCGCAGGGCAATGCAGTGACGCATCTGGCGCCAGTCGGTGTTGATCATGTTGGTGGCGGTGGGAATGCCGGAGGCCTGGCGGAATTCCGCCATGACCTCACGGCCGGAGAAACCGTTCTCCGCGCCGCAGGGGTCCTCGCAGTAGGCCAGCACCTTCTTCAGCTCCGGCGCCAGCTCCAGCGATTTCTCCAGACTCCACGCGCCGTTGGGGTCCAGGTCAATCCGGGCCTCAGGAAACGCGGCCTTCAGCGCCTGGACCGCCCGAAGCTCCTCCTCCGGCTCCAGCACGCCGCCCTTGAGCTTGAAATCCTCAAAGCCGTACTTTTCGCGGGCCGCCCGGGCCTGGGCCACAATAGCTTCCGGTGTCAGAGCCTCCTCATGGCGCAGGCGGTACCACTCGCATGCGGCGTCCGGCTCCTCCTCATAGGGGAGGTCCGTCCTCCGGCGGTCCCCCACATAGAAGAGATAGCCCAAAAAGCGCACCCGGTCCCGCTGGATGCCGTCGCCCAGCAGCGCGGCAGCCGGCACATCCAGGAACTTGCCCAGCAGATCCAGCAGCGGCGCCTCCACGGCGGTGACCACGTGCACACCGGTGCGCAGGTCAAAGGTCTGCAGGCCCCGGACGTCGTCCTTGATGTTGCTGTCCAGCCAGCGGCGCACGGCGTTCAGCGTCTGCTTGTAGTCGGAGATCCGGGTGCCTACCACCAGATTCTCCACGGCCCTCAGGGCGCGGGTGATCTTCTCGCCGCCCGGCACCTCGCCGACGCCCACCGCGCCGCTGGAGTCGGTGAGCAGCACCACATTGCGGGTAAAAAAGGGCGCGTGGGCGCCGGACAGATTCAGCTCCATGCAGTCATGGCCGGCGACGGGATAGACTTCCATCGCAACAATGGTCGGAATTGTCATGGGGTCAATACTCCTTCCTGTATCACAAGATCGCTGTTTCCCGGGAAGCCCCGGGCGCGGAGATGCGGGCGCTCAGAGCAGCGCCATATCCCGCAGGATTTGACGCAGCTTCTCCCGCTCCTCCGGCTTCAGCTCGCCGATGGGCGGCAGGCAATTGCCCGCGGGAATGCCCAACATGGTCAGCGCCTCCTTGATCACCTGGGGGAAGGTGCCCATGGAGGTGGCGATGCGCAGGGGCGCCAGGCGGTACTGGGCCTCCAGCGCCCCCTGGCGGTCGCCGTCCACATACTTGTCATAGATGTCGGCCACCAGCCGCGGGGCCACGTTGGCGCAGCTGGCGATGGCGCCGGCGCAGCCATAGGCGAGGCCGGCATAGATCATGGTGTCGCGGCCCATCAGCACCTGAAAGTGGCCGCGGTGGGGCTGGGTCAGGCGCAGATACTCCTCGCAGTTGGTCATGTCCCCGGTGGAATCCTTGACGGCCACGATGTTGGGACAGTCCTCGGCCAGACGGGCCACGGTAGCCGGCGCGATGGTGACGTTGGTCTTGGGCTTGTTGTTGTACAGGATAACCGGCATGGAGGTGCTCTGGGCGATGGCGCGGTAGTGGGTATACAGCTCATCCTGGGTCTGGCTGATAAACATGGGGGTCAGGACGCTGACGGCGTCGTACCCGCCGACCTCCTCCACCAGGCGGATCAGACGGATCACGCCCCGGGTGGTGATGTGGCTGCACCCGGCCAGCAGCTGGACCGGCCGGCCAAAGCGGTCCTTGCGCCCGGCCACGGCGTCCCGCACAGTCTGGAGCGCGGCGACGTACTCCTCGTCATTCACCGCATAGAACTCGCCGGTGGTGCCAAAGGGGAAGAGGCCGTGAACGCCGTTGTCCACCAGATAGACCGCCATATCGGCCAAAGCCTTGTAGTTGACGGTCCCATCCGGGTGGAACGGGGTAATGATCGGTGGAATAATCCCATAGGGCTGATACATTTTGACTGTCTCCTTATCTGTTTGATAGGGGGGCTGGATTGGGCGCTGCCAGCGATCTCTGCGCAATCAAAGCCACCCTGTATATCCGATTTGTAGTGTATCGGCTGGGCCCGGGCTCTACAACTGGCAAAGTCGCAAAAAAAGAGGGCGAAAAACTGTGCCGAAACC
Organism: uncultured Oscillospiraceae bacterium; assembly: GCA_944386965.1. The sequence goes on along the minus strand of CALXDE010000156.1, from coordinate 10,404 downwards.
TAAATGTTCAATAATTGAAATCCATCTTTTCAAAATGGGCGGATCATTTCAAATTTTGGGAGAGGGTTTCATCCGCGTCCGGAGCGGCGGCGGGGCGGGATGTTTGGCCAAGTGAACGAAGAGAAACGGAAATTGCAATGATTTGTTTCAAAAGTTGAAAATAGTAATATGGTATAAAAAATGGCGGCTTTCTTTTTCGGTTTTGCGCATTGCGGCAAGTACCTCTCTCCGGTATAGTGGGTGTGAGACAGCCCCCTCGCCCCGCCGGACGCGCCGCCAGGGTCCGCGGACGCGGCACAAAGGGGACGCTTGTGAAAACGCGCGGCAATTTCACCGCTATGGCGCGGGGCTGGTCCTGTTCCGGGCGGAACAAAAATAACCTCAGACGGGCGGCCGGTGGCTGCCGGCGCGCTGAAGCGGGTTCTGAAAACATTTTGAAAAAGTGAGGGAATGACTGATGGAGAAAAAATTCTTTTATGCGCAGGTTCCTCCCGTTCGCTGCGGCGGGGCGCTGGACCATCCCTGGGACTACACCGTTCCCGCTTTCCGGATGGCGCCCCACGTCTGGAGCGTCGGACAGCAGGATGATGTGAGCGTCTATCTGCTGGACAGCGGCGAGGGGCTGATCCTCATCGATACCGGCTACGCCCAGACGCTCTATCTCACCATCGATGGCATCCACCGGGCGGGCTATGATCCCCGGGACATCAAAATGATCCTGCTCAGCCACTGGCATGGCGACCATGTCAACGGCGCCCGCTATATCCAGGAGATGAGCCGGGCGGAGATCTGGCTCTCCCGGGAGGACGAGGAGCAGCACCAGCTCCACAAGGACAGCACCTTTCCCCTGCCCACGATACCCTATACCGTGGACCACTTCTATGACAACAGCAAGCCCATTGAGCTGGGCCGCTTCCAGATCCACACCAAGCTGACCCCGGGCCACACCCACGGCGCCACCACCTTCTTCTTTGAGGACCGGGATGATGAAACCGGCGAGGTGTTCCGGTGCGCCATGCACGGCGGCCTGGGGGCGCCCCAGCTGAAGCCGGAGAACCTGGAGAAGCACGGCCTGACCAGGGAGATGGTCTACCGTTTTATCGCCGACTGCGAGGAGATGGCCGACTGGAAGGTGGACATCACCCTGCCCAGCCACCTGAACCAGGGAAACATTGTGCCCAATATCCCCAAGGACCCCAGGGACTACCGGGGATTTATCGCCGGTTATGCCTGGCACGACATCCTCCTGGATCGCGCGGAGTTCCTGAAGGGGTACTATCCGGAGTACAGCGGGAAATCATCCCGCCGCTGCCGGCAGGAGACGGAGAAGTGAGATGTCAATTCATGTGGAAATGCCCGCGCGGGCAGATTTTTCGGACGAACAGCTGGCCTTTATCCGGGAGATGGGGATTTCCTATCTCAATCTCAACATCTCCCTGGAGGAGTGCAGGGAGGATTTCCTGCTGCCGCTGGTGAAGCGGCTGGAGGGCTACGGGCTGAAGATCTCGGACCTGGCCTGCCCGCCGCTGCAGAAAAACGCGGATATCATCCTGGGCCGCGCCGGGCGGGACAGGGCCATCGCCCGGTTTCAGGAGCTGGTGCGCATGGCGGGCCAGCTCGGCGTGCCCCTGGTATCCCTGGCCTGGCAGCCCAACGGGATCTTCCGCAGCGGGCGGCGTCCCGGCCGCTATACCCGCGGCGGCACGGCCTTTTACGCCGACCAGGAAGAGATCCTGGCCCGCCCCATCGCCAACGACCGGGTCTATGGCCCGGAGGAGATCTGGGACAACTTCGCCTATTTCCTGGAGCGGCTCATCCCGGTCTGCGAGACGGCCCGCGTGCGCATGGCCCTGCACCCCAACGACCCGCCCCTGCCCAGTCTGGGCGGCGCGGCCAGCCTGATCTATACGGCGGACGACTACCGGCGCGCCCTGGCCCTGGCGGGCAGGAGTCAGGCGCTGGCGGTGAAGCTGTGCGTGGGATGCGTGCTGGAGAATCCCCAGTTCGGGGACCTGATGGCGTGCGTCCGGGAATTTTGCGGCAAGGGACAGCTGGCGGAGGTCCACCTGCGCAATGTCTCCGGCCCGCTGCCCTATTTCGAGGAGACGCTGTGGGAGGACGGCTACGGCGACCTGTACGGGGTGCTCAAGCAGCTGATCGTCTGCGGCTTCCAGGGCTACCTGTCCATCGACCACGCCTTCCAGGGCTACGCCTCCACCGGCGGGTCCCTGGGTTCCATGGCGTATCCCACCGGGTATCTCAAGGGAATGCTGCACGCGGCGCAGCGGGAGCTGGCAGGCCGCGCGGGGAGGGAATAAGCGGGCAGAACGCCCGGAGAAACGCGGAGGGCACGCCGGTCGGATACCGCGCGCCCTCCGCATTGCCATAGATGCTGTCAATAGGTGTAATCCGAACCGATGCCGTACTTTTTGATGTATCGCCAGAGCGTTGTCTTGCTGACTCCCAGCGCCTGCGCCACCTTGCCCCGGTTGCCGCCGTATTTGCGCAGCAGCTCCGCAATCTCCACGGCCCGCTTGTCCTTGTAGAGCACGATCTTCTCTGTGCCGGGGAGCTGAATGGGGCTGACCTGCTCCAGCTGCCGGCGGACAAACACCTCGTCAACGCTGCGCTTTTCCGCCAGCAGGACGATCCGCTCACAGACGTTGTTCACCTCGTGAAGATTTCCCGGCCAGCTGTACTTCTCCATCAATTGCCGGGCCCCCTGGGTCAGGCGGACATACCGCTGATGGGTTTTCATCCATTTGCCCAGGTAAAGGTCCACCCAACCCAGGATATCCGCGCTGCGCCCGCGCAGGGGCAGGAGCTCCAAACTCAGAACGCTCAGCGCATAGTAGAGATCCCCGCGCAGCTCCCCGCGCTCCACACAGGCCCGGAGATTGACGCTGCTGGCGGCAATGACCCGCACACTGGCGCCCACCGGACGGTGGGAGCCGTTGTGCAGGAACTTGCCGCAGATCAGGCTGAGCAGCTTGTACTGCGTCTCCAGGGGCAGGCGCTCGATATGGCTGAGGTACAGCGTGCCGTTCTGCGCCAGCTCACACAGGCAGGCGGGGGTGTCCTTTTTGGTGGTATAGTTGCCAAAGAGCATGTTGTCCAGCGTCTCCGGCAGCCAGGCGCTGCAATCCAGGGAGACAAAGGCGTTGTTGTGGAAAATGCTTTCGTTGTGGACGCACTGGGCGATCAAATCCTTGCCCGTGCCGCTTTCGCCGGTAATCAGCAGCGGCGCGGTATACTTGGCGATCCGCTTGGCCAGCGCCACGGTTTCCGACATCTCCCGGCTGTTGGCCACGAGCTTGTCAAAGGTGCAGGGGGCAACATATCCGCGCTGGTACAGCTCCCGCCGCAGCTCACTGTCCATCTCGATGATCCGGCCCCCCTCCTGAAAGGTGAGGACCGCGCCGTCGATGGTGTCCCCCACCTGAATCGGGGCGATATTGACCACCGCGGCCTGCTGGGCGATGTCCAGGAAAATGGCGTAGGCCTCCCGCCCGCGCCGCAGGGTGTCCTCCAGCAGTTCCCCGCTGAGATTGGGGAGAACCTGACGGACCGGCTTCCCCAGCAGCTGGTCCGGGGGCTGGCGCAGCATATCGTACCCCGCCCGGTTGACCCGGCGGATGATCCCCTCCCGATCCACCGACATGATGCCGCTGAAGGTGTGGTTCAGCATGGCATCCATCTCCGCGCTGTTGTGGTTCTCCAGATCCAGGGCATAGGCGATGCGGGAGGCAATGCCCAGGGCGTTGGTCATGCTCTCCACACCGAAGGGGATGAAGCGGAAGGGCATCCCCAGATTGCCCGCGTACTGGCAGACGATACTGCCGCCGATCACGGCCAGGCACCCCTGGCGGAATGCCTGCTGCACGGCCAGCGTCAATTCCTCGCTGCCGTCCACCAGATAGGTTTGCAGATCCACGGAGAAGAGGTCGTTGAACTGGGTGGTATCGCACATCATGTTGGCAAAGCCGATCAGCGCCAGCCGGGGGTGCTCAACGGCAAGCTCCCGCTTCAGATCCAGGATTACCGCGCCCAGTTCCTGCGCCGTGACGCGGATCTCCACCAGCGGCACTTTGACGGCGTGGCCGACAATGCTGGCCTGCACGCCCCGGGCGATGATCAGCTCACACCCCTGCCCCTCCAGTTCCAGGGCCTTGGCCTCGATTTCGTCGGTGCGCACATAGGCGACGCAGATCGGATCGATATGGGAGTACTGCTTGGATAACCGGAGCATCTGCTCCTGCGCGTCCAGGTGTGGAACGAGAATTGCGACTTTTGCCATGCCGACTTCCCCTTTTGGATGTTTTATTACCATTTTACCGGCTTTGGCGCCTGGGCGCAAGAGCGAAATGGGTCCGCGGGGCGGCTTGCCCCGCGGACCCGGCCCATGGCAGCCGGAAAGCAAGGTCCCTGCCGCTGTTGAGGCGGCAGGGACCTTGCCCGCTTGTTCCGGGGGAGGCGAGGCTTACCGCCAGAACGCCTCCCGGCGGAGACGGCGCGCCGGGCGCGGGAGAGGCGGGTCAGTCCCGGGTGACCTTTTCGCCCCGGTAGAACAGCTCCCTGGTTTCCGGGTCCTTGGTGAAGTCCCGCAGGAAGGAGGTCCAGGCCATCTCGCACTCGCTTGGCCAGACGGCGTGGGTTTTGGTGGCGGCTTCCACACAGCGCAGGACGGGAATGCCCTGGTGATTGCGGTAGAGATAGTGGGTGAAAAGTCCCTCCCGGCTGCTGCAGTTCTGTCCGCCGTCGTTGTAGGTGTAGCTGTCCCAGTTCTCCCGCAGATGGAACGCGTCGTGCCAGCGCTCGATCAGCATGCGGGCGTCCGGCGTGCCGAAGCCGCCCTTGAACATGCCGTCCATCAGCCCCAAGTTTGCCATCACCGGAAGGATGGAGCTGTCCACAAAGGGCAGGGGCGCTGTCTCGATATTGGGGGTCTTGGCCGAGATGGGTGCGGCGGCGGCAAACAGATCGGGCCGGTAGCAGGCACAGGCCCAGGTCATCATGCCGCCGGAGGACTGGCCGCTGACATAGACCCGGCTCCGATCGATGCTGTAGCTGTCCATCATCCAGCGGTACAGGTAGTCGATGAACACCAGGTCCGCGGGGCGGTCGGGCTGGGCCGCGCCGGTATTCCACATGGCCCGGAACATCTCGTTGGTGGTCATGCTGCTGATATTGCGCACCCGGTTCGGCACGGACGCCGTGGGGCAGACGATCATAAAGCCGTACTTCTCAGCCAGCTCACCCCAGCCGGTGCGGTCGGCGATCTCATCGCCGCTGCCGCCGGCGCCGTGGAGCACAAAGACCAGGGGGACGGGGGTTCCTGCGTCGATGGTATCCGGCCGATAGACCCACCACTCCCGCTGGTAGAGATCCCGCCCATCGTCATAATAGCCCCCGGCCACCGGCGCGGTAAACTTCTGAAAGCCCCGCTCCTCCAAGGAGGGATAGCGGCGCAGCGCGCCGTTGGCGTTTCCGGGGAAGCGGGCCACGCCCCGGAAGGCCGTCTCATACACCATCCGGGAGTAGGCCGCGGACAGGCATGCCCGCCAATCCGCTGTGTCAGTCACCACCGGGGCGCACCAGTGCTCATCGATGGTTCCGCCGGCCCGGGGACGCCAGAGCGTGCGCTCTCCGGTGCCCTCGGCGGTATCAGCGCTGTGGTCGGCGGCGCGGTAGTAGTCCGCCAGGCGTCTGAAATTGCTGTCCTGGTCTGGGGCAGACAGCCAGACGGGCATCTGCACCTGGCTGCATTTCACGCCGGGCACCCGCGTCTCCCGGTTCTCCAGCGCCTCCGCCTCTGCAGCGGTCATGCCGGTCTGGCCCAGCAGCGCCACGCCGGCCCAGCACTTGGGATACAGCCGGCTCTGGCGGCCCAGGATATCGGCTGTCTCGCCGTAAGCGAAGACATAGAACTTGGAGGCGAAGGCACAGAAGAAGGGGCGGTAGTTCACATCCTCGTTGAGGGCGGTGATATAGGCGATCTCCCGCTCCTCGTCGCCCCATGCGCCGTTTTCCGCCTCCATCAGCACGAGATAGAGGCCGGTCTGGTCGGCCACATCCTTCCATCCGCTCTCCAGCAGGAAGACATCGCTCTCATACTCCGCCGGCACAGCCAGGAAGATGGTGGGCTGGTTATAGACGCTTCCCTCCGGGATATAGAATTTGGCGGTGCGGATCACGCCGTCGCTGACGACGCAATGGAAATCGTAATAGCCGTGAAGCACCTGGCGGTAATAGTGCCGGGGGTCCACTGTCAGTTCGGCCGCGTCAGGCAGGGCCTGGGCAATCAGTCTGCGCATCATCTTATCTCCGTTTCATCGGTTTTCGGCGGCAGGAGGAAATCGGCGCTCTGCCGCGGCGGGGACGCCTTGATCATTTTATCTTATCAGCCCGTTCCGCTGGCAGCAATCGGCAAATGGCACCAAAACACGGGCGCCTTGTTGTGCCATTTGCCGGATTCTCCCGCCCCGTTTTACCCTGCGGTGTTCGCGGTTCTGTCCCCGCGCGTGCCGCCGGTGAGGGTGGAGCGGCCCCAGACCCAGACAGAGCCGTCCCTGCGGACCGCCATGGCGTTGGTGCCGCTCACATTGGTGTCCACCACGTCTGTGAGCACCCGGACAGGAGCATTCTGGACGCATACCCCTGTCGCGCTGACGCTGTTGGTGGTCCCTCCGTTGCCTACCACGCCCTGGGTATTGTCTCCCCAGGACCACAGGCTGCCATCCGTCTTGACGGCCATCATATGGGTGCTGCCGGAACAGGTGACAGCGGCCGCGTTGTCCAGCACGGGGATGGGGGTGTCCGTATGGACGCCGTATGCCGAGGCGTCCACCGTCGGGCCCAGCACCCCGTCGCCGCCGTCGCCCCAGACCCAGAGGGTCCCGTCCGCGTCAATCACCGCGCCCAGGTTGCCCCCCACGTCAAAGGTGTCCAGCCTGCCGGGGGCCCGCTGGGGCTTTGCCGCCGGCGCGGCGGGGGACTGGACCGCCAGGGCTGTCGGCAGCAGGGAGAGCCGCAGCGCTATCGCGCATAAAGAAGCGGTGCATGCATGTATCGTGTGCCGTATCTGATTCATAGAGATCCTCCTGATTCGTGTTCCTGTTGGAATGGCCGATATTGCCGCCCGGATGAGGCGCCCCGCATATCGAAGCCATGCCGGGGCCATCCCAGCCCGGTCAGATGCGTCTGAGGGCGGTCGCCGGCCTCTGTCTGAACCTGAAGCCCGGAGGAGCCGGGCGCGTTCCTCACACAGGCCGGGGCTGCCCCCGCTGGCGCAGGCCCCGCACAGGGCTCTCCCGCGGCGCCGACAGGCGGCGACGGCTTCCCGGTCCTCGTGATCATAGCGTTTCATGGCAATTTCCTCCTTCCGCTCTCCGCGGTTTTGAGGCCATCGGGCCCTTTCAATGGATGAGACACAGGAGGAGCCGCGCCGGTTTTATCAATCGGGAAAAATTTGAGGAAAATTTTAGAGGCGGTCCGGGAGCCCCGCGCCCGCCTGCGGAAGAGGGGCAGGTCCCGCCCGACGCCGAGGACGCGGATTGGAACAGACAGCGCCCCGCCGCCTCCGGGACGAGGCCCCCGCAAGGCGGGGCAAACACCCCCCTGGCCCATGGGACGGAAACGGCCGGGAGGTGGACGCAGAGCGCCCACCTCCCGGTATCCCGATATTTCGTTCAACAGCCAACGCGGAGAGAGCCGCCCGGTCCGCAAAGCGGCGCGCCGCAGGTCTTCCCGCCGGCGGTCCGATCGCCGCGGACGGCCGCCCAGGGAAAGGAAGCCTCCCGCGCATGATCAGCAACTCCCATCTTCGTCCGACGCCCGCTCGATTTCCAGCAGGGCCAGCAGGTGGCGGATATAGTCCAGGCCCCGCCGGGCGCAGAGCGCCTGGGTGGGCCAGGGAGGACTCTCCACGCTGATATAGCCCTGGTAGCCCACATCCATCAGAGCCGCCAGCACGGACTTGAAGTCGATGTTCCCCGCGCCGGGGTAGCGGCGATTGGAGTCGGAAAAGTGGACATAGCGGATCAGATCGGCAGTCTCCCGGACGCTTTGGGCCAAATCCTGGTCCTCAACAGCCATGGAGTGGGTGTCGATGTGCAGCCCCACCCTGGGCAGCGCCAGCCGGCGCAGAAAATCCGCGGTTTCCGGCGCGGAATTGAGGTAGTTGTTGATATAGCGCGTAATGGATTCCACCACAATCTCCGCCCCGGCGGAAACCGCATAGCCGCTGAGCTCGGTCAGAGCGGCGGCAAAGCGATCCTCGTATTCCTGATAGCGGGAGAAGTCGGGAATATTGCCGCGCATGATGCCCACCACCACCGGACAGCCGATGGCCGCCCCCAGATCCAGATGGGCTTTGAGCCGGTCCACTGCCGCGATGCGGACAGCGGCGTCCTCGTCAATGAGGCAGAGATGGTTGAGGTTGTACTCCATGCCGGTGGAAATGGCGCAGAAAGCAAGGCCCTGATCCGCCGCCGCAGTCCGCAGGCGCTTGGGGTCATACTGCCGGGGCTCGCGGATGAAGAGCTCTATGGCGTCATATCCGGCTTTGGCCGCGCCAGCAGCCACAGCTTCGATGTCCCCCCGGATGACCACCGGCTGGCGCTCAGGCTGCGGCTCCAGCGCGCAGGAAACTCCATAACGAAATGCGTAAGACATATGCGTCCTCCTCTATCCCATGTACATACCGCCGTTGACGTCCATCAGCAGGCCGGTGATAAATGCCGCGTCTTCACTGGCCAGAAACGCCACAGCCCCAGCCATATCCTCCGGCCGTCCCAATCGCCCCAGAGGGGCCGGTTCGGACAGCCCGGCAAATTGGTTCGGCTGCCACACTTTCTCAGATCAGCGCCTCTCGCGTCCGCTCTGGGTACATTTTACAATACTTTTTCTCCCCTGGCAAGGCAGTCCTTCGCTCGTCCCTTCTCAAGACAAACCGCGGCGGCTGAAAATCCGTCGGTTTCGTCCAACAGCGGTCCCTGCCCCGAAATGACCGCCGAGTGGAAGCGCGGCCATTGGAGCGCGTACAGCGGCGGTAAGGAATTGGCACAATTTTTTGTATGGCAACGGATAGTTGCCATACAGTTGGTGGTCAAATGAGAAAATTTCCGGTATGATTACCGTGAAAAGGAGGTGCGGAGTATGGCGCTGGGAGAAAAAATCAGGGCTTGCAGGCAGGACGCCGGCCTGTCGCAGGAGAAAGTAGCTGAATTGGTGGGTGTAAGCCGCCAGGCTGTTACAAAATGGGAAGCAAACCAGTCTGCCCCGAGCACAGAAAATCTGTTCAAGCTGGCGGCGGTCTTTGGTACAACGGTCGACTTTCTGCTTGCCTCCCGGGAAACCGGAACATCCCCGGCAGAACAGATTTATTATCTCTACAAAATGGAGGAAGAAAAGAGAGCGGAAGATCGCCGAAGCCGGATGAAAAAGAACTCGCTCGTTGCTTTGGCTGTTGTTGGCGGGTACCTCATGATCTATCTTGCCGGACGCATTTTCGGAACAACCGGAACACAGACAAGCGTAATGGGATGGCTATTGGGAAATGACCCGGAGCAGTTGAGTTATTTATATGGCTGGCTGCTGCACCAACATATTTTCTGGGTCGCTATGGCCATATCCGCGATCCCCGCCTTATTCGGAAAGAAGTGTTTTTCCTTTACTGCACTGTCCGGCTTTGCGATTGCCCTGCTGCTCGGGACTCTGTGGGGACATGATCCGGCGGGAACCGCATACGGACACGGCCACGTTGGTTGGGCCATTGGGGGCTGCGTCTTTGCATTCTCCGGGGTTATGGGGGTGATACTGGAAAAGATCGTGAGGGAGAAAATAGATCTCAGATCTCAAAAGGCGCGGATTTGGTTTGCGATTTTTGTTGTGGGCGTACTCGCAATCATTTTGGCGATTCGAGCAAGTATGCCCGCAAGTTTCAGCTAATCCCAATAGCGGACGCGGAAGGATAACTCTGACGCCGTTGGATACCCCATAAACTTCCCATCGAACGGACAGAAATTTTCAATTTTCTTGCAATTGCTGCCTTCCTTGAAAAGAGAGCTTCGCCCCATCTTTCTAAGGAAAACCAGAGATCGCTCTGCCGCCCCTTTTTTTGGGGGGATCGGACAATTTCCCTGGGGGCGCAGGAGGGGTACCGTGATTTCGGGAAGATTTGAAATACCCGGCCCGGGCGTCAGCACCCGGTGAAAAACCAACTCCGCTCCCATGTCTACCCAATGTCTACCCGCCGGAATCCCTTGCGGTGCAAGGGATTCCGGCTTTTCTTCCGCCCGGTTTTCCCGCCTTTGTCTACCGCCATGTCTACCATGCGTGATCTTCCTCCTTTTGATTTCCTTTGTTTTTCAATGTGTCCCGCTATTGAAACTCCTATTCCTAAGG
>CALXDE010000155.1 GCA_944386965.1 uncultured Oscillospiraceae bacterium | reverse complement strand
TGCGCAGGCGGACGCTGACCTTCAGCGGGGCGGCGTAGTTCACGTCCCGGGCCTTGCACTCCTCCACGTCGTACTTGGGGGGCTCATCCATCTTGTAGTCAATGAAGCTCAGCTCCAGGATGCCGGCGTTGTCGGTGATGCACCCCACATCCGAGAACACCTCCCGCAGGCCCGTGTCCAGGAACCACTTGTAAGAACTCTTCTGGATCTCCAGGAGATTGGGCATCTCCATGACTTCCTCGTACCGGGCGAAGTTCTTACGCACTGTATTGCCGTATCTCTTGTCCTTTGCGTTCAAAACCCTCATCTGCCTTTCCTTCAAGATTCCAGCCGCTCCGCCCTGCCGGAATACGGGGCGGCCGACCCAGCTGTTTTTCGACTTTCTCCACCGTCTTTTCCACAGGTTTCTCCGGGATTCCCGAAAAAACCCGAACCCTTGCCGCTTTCGAAACGCCCGGGGCAGTTGCTATATTTCAGGCATTTCCCCTTGCGCTTCCTTGGAGAATGTGCTACCATTGCGGTAGCAGGTGGGGGAGGCAATTCTCCCGCCGCCAAACATAAGTACCTTATGTTAGCATGTTTTTCCCATTTTGTCAATAGATTTTTTCGGTCAGCCCGGGCTGGCCGATTTTTTTTGCGCGCGGCGGCAATCCTATCTCATGGACACGGACCGCGTACCGGCACAAACAATGCCCGGCCCGCCGGACGCTGTCCGGCGGGCCGGGCCTCAAACTCTGCCCTGTCCGTTATCCCCGCTTGGCCTTCCTCTGCAGGCGAATGCGGTCGGAGATCATGGCGATGAACTCACTGTTCGTCGGTTTTCCTTTGCTGTTGGAAACGGTGTATCCAAAGAACCTCTGCAGCGTCTCCAGGTCGCCCCGGTCCCAGGCCACCTCAATGGCGTGGCGGATGGCGCGCTCCACCCGGGACGGCGTGGTGCCGAAGCGCTTGGCTACCTCGGGATACAGCACCTTGGTGACGGAATTGATCACATCCATATCCTCCACGGCAATCATAATCGCCTCGCGGACATACTGGTACCCTTTGATATGCGCCGGGACTCCCACTTCATGGATGATGGATGTGACCAGAGTCTCCAGTCCCGGCGCGTGTAGTTCCGGCTCCGCATTGGCCAGAATGCCGCGCATGCGCTCAAACAGGGACTGCTCGTCGCAGGGTTTGGAGTAGAAGAAGGACACGCCCATCTGCCCGGCGTCTGCCAACAGCTGTGGACTTGCAAACGCGGAAATCATAATGGCATAGGGCCGCTTCTCCCCCAGCTCCCGCAGACCGGCCATGACCCCCAACCCATCCAGGCCCGGGAGCACATACTCCAGCAGCAGAAACGTGGGCTGTGTCTCTTTCACAATCCGGACCGCTTCCTGACCGTCGCCGGCCATCCCCACCACATGAAATTCTCCTGTCTTTTCCAGTGCCTCGGCCAGCATGCCGCGGTACTCCTCGTTCGCATCGGCAATCACAACAGTTATTTTGTTCTCCATGTCTCCCTCGATCCTTTTTCGTCATTTCGGCGCCATGCTCCGATTCCGTGGTCTTTAGACGAAATCAAAACGTTTCATGGAACCTTGGCAATAAATTAGCATAATCGGACAGGATTTTCAAGTCGAAATCGGGAGGTTTTCGGTAAAAATATACTAAGTTTTTCGACACTTTCTCAAAATTCCGCGGATTTTGTCGAATTTTGTCGAATCCCGAGGCGAACGCCCGCTCTCAGGACAGATCCGGTGCCCCGCCGCCGTACGCCTGTTTGAGCATATTGGTCAGATAGATCCCGTATCCTCTGGCCGGATCGTCTACCATCACATGGGTGACCGCCCCCACCAGCTTGCCGTTTTGCAGCACGGGACTTCCCGACATGCCCTGCACAATGCCGCCGGTGGCCTCCAGCAGCTCCGGGTCCGTCACCTTCACGATAAAATTCTGGGTGTCCGACAGGGTGTCGCAGATTCTGGTGATCTCGATGTCGTACTCCTCCACCGTGTCGCCCCGGATGTTGGAGAGAATCGTGGCCGGTCCCTCCCTCACCTCACCGGGCTGGGCAACGGGCACCGCCGCCCGGTCCGTGATGGCGCAGGGGGTCATGGTGCCGAACACGCCGCAGTCCGTGTTGGCGTACAGCGCCCCCCGATCCTGGGCCAGATTAAAGCTGCCCTTCAGCTCCCCGGGATCGCCGGCGGCCCCTTTCTTCACGGTCTTGACTGTGGAATCCATGATCGCCCCCGCCTCCAGGGGCATCAGCAGGGCGGTGTCCACGTCGTTGATGCCGTGGCCCAGGGCGCCGAACACCTGGGTGGACGGATCATAGAAGGTCATGGTGCCGATGCCGGCCAGGCTGTCCCGAATCCAGGCGCCCAGCCGCCACACGCCGTCCGTGCCCTGGACGCAGTCCGCCTCCAGCTCCAGCAGCTTCGCGCCCCGCTTCACCTGGAGCATCACCGGCCTTCCTGCCTCCGCCTGGACCAGGGACTGGAAATGCTCCGTGCTCTGGACCTCCGTCCCGTCGGCCTGGAGAATCAGATCCCCCACTTTCAGTCCGCAGTCCTTTGCCGGCGCGGCCTGGCCCTCCGCCGTCTCCAGCTCTGACAGCCCCACCACCAGGATGCCGTCGGAAAACAGCTTGATCCCCACAGTGTGGCCCACTGGAACGAGGGTTTCAGGCAATCCGGCCTCCCCGGCGCTGGCCGCGGCGTCCACACTGCCCAGGGCCGTCAGCAGCATCAGCACCGACAGGAACAACGCGCTCCATTTTCCAAATTTTGTTTGTCTCATCCATTTCATCACCTCTCCTTCCTCATGTTGTGCCGCCCGCGCCCCGCGGCCGCTTTTACTCTCCCCGTCCGGCGAAAAAACAAGCGCCCCAGCCGCTTCTAAAAAGAGGATGGTCTGGCATGGTCCTCCCTTCCTTTTCTGAAAGCGTCCCGGCCGCCGCCGCGGGGCGAGGAAAAGTTTTCCGGCTTTCGACCGTAATTTCCACCCGCCGCGCCGGCGAAAGGTTCCACTCTCTGCATTTCCAGCCTCCGGCTCCATTTTTTGCGCGAATTTGCTAGATCGCGCCATTGCATCCAGACGCAATTTGTGCTATATTACTGTTATCCACTTGTGAAACGGAGGGGCTCGCATGGAAAAACGAATCATTACCATCGGCCGTGAGTGCGGCAGCGGGGGACACACCATCGGCAAGCTGGTGGCGGAGAAGCTGGGCATCGCCTTTTACGACAAGGAGATCGTGGAGATGGTCGCCGCCAAGACCAAGCTGGCGCCGGAGTTCATCGCCGCCCACGGGGAATATTTCCACAGCGGCTCTCTGGGCCATATCATCGGCTATGGCGGCCGCTTCGCCGGGGCCTCTCTGCGCAGCCAGAGCAGCCTCCAGGACCAGATGTTTTTTGTGCAGTCGGACCTCATCCAGGAGATCGCCGAGCGGGAGCCCTGCGTCATTGTGGGCCGCTGCGCCGACTATATCCTCCAGGACCGCAAGGATAAGCTGGACGTGTTCATTCACTCGGCCATGCCCTTCAAGGTCGAGCGCTCCGTCCGGGAGCATGGGCTGGACCCGGAGAAGGCGGAGTCCATCCTCAAAAAGCGGGACCGGGCCCGGAAGCACCACTACAATTTTTATACCCACAGCGACTGGGGCCGGGCCGAGCACTACTCCATCACCCTGGACAGCGGCGTTCTGGGCGTGCCCAAGTGTGTGGAGCTGATCTGCTGCGCCGCCCGATAAGCGGAGATTTTTTGCATTCTAATTTTGCGCGCAGGCCCCCGGCTGAAAGCCGGGGGCCTGTCTGCTCCCTGTCATCCGTCTGCCCAGGCAAAAAGAAGCCGCTCCCCTTCTCTATTGGGGAGCGGCTTCCGCTGTGTCTGATTCTGTCAGGTGCCGGCAGGCGCGCCGCCGTCGTCTCCGGGCCGCGCCATCTTCCATCGGCTGTCCTTGATGGTGAGGGTCCGGTGCTTCTTCTTGCTTCCGGCCATCCGCTCCTTCACCGCCATGCCCGTCGGCGTGACGGCCAATCCGCCCAGGGCCGTCTCCCGGAACTCCGACGGCAGGTGGCGGCCCACATCGCCCATGGCCTCGATGACCTCATCCACCGGAATACGGCTCTCCACACCGGCCAGGGCCATATCCGCAGCGGCGATGGCGTTCATGGCGCCGATGACGTTTCGCTTGACGCAGGGCACCTCCACCAGACCGGCCACCGGATCGCACACCAGTCCCAGCAGATTTTTCAGCGCGATAGCCGCCGCGTGGCAGATCTGCTCCGGCATGGCCCCGTGGAGATAGGCCGCCGCCCCGGCGGCCATGGCGCTGGCCGAGCCGATCTCCGCCTGACAGCCCCCGGCCGCGCCGGAGATGCTGGCTTTGGCGGCGATCACCGCGCCGATGGCGCTGGCCACATACAGCGCCTCCACCATCTTCTCCTCGGGGATCTGCTCCTTGCGCCACAGGGGGATCAGCACCGCCGGCATCACCCCGCAGGCGCCGGCGGTGGGCGCGGCCACGATGCGGGTCATGCAGGCGTTGTTCTCCCCCATGGCCAGGGCCTGGGCCATTACCTCGGCCGTGAATTCTCCGCCGATGCTGGTGTGATGGCGGTAGTACTCCCGCATCCGCTCCCCGTCGCCCCCGACCAGGCCGCTGAGGCTGCGCCGCCGGCCGGAATATCCGTCGGCCGCGTCCACCATGGCCCGCCATGTATCCCGCATCCGCTCCATGGATGCCTCCGGCGTGGTCATGCGGCTCTCCACATCGTAGTCCCGCACCACCTCCCAGATGGGTTTGCGGAGGGCCTTCGTCTGCTCCAGAATCCGCTGCATGGAATCCAGATCCATTTACTCGTCCTCCTTTTCGTAATAGATGATGCGGCTGATGCCGGTATACTCCTTGAGAAATTGCAGCACCACCGGCGGCACCTTCTCATCGATCTCGATGACCATGATGGCGCTGCCGCCCCGCCGGTCCCGGCACAGGTTCATGTTGGCGATGTTGATGCCCGCCCGGGACAGGGTGGTGGTCACGTCGGCAATATAGCCCTTGCTGTCCCGGTTGTGGATGATGAGGGTGTTGGAGCTGCCGTTGAAGTTCACCGGCACGCCGTCCAGCTCCCGGACCTCGATCTGTCCGCCGCCGATGGAACACGCCTGCATCTTCAGATGCTGCCCCGTCTCCCCCTCCACCTCCAGCACCACGCTGTTGGGGTGGGCGTCCCGCAGGCGGATCTCCTCAAAGGTGAAGCGCAGGCCCTGCTCAGAGGCCGTCTGAAAGCTGTTGGGAATGCCGTAGTCATCCGGCTTCTCCCCCAGCAGCCCCGCCACCAGCGCCTTGTCCGTGCCGTGGCCCACGCCGGTTTCCGCAAAGGAGCCGTGGAGCATGATCCTGGCCCGGGTCGGCCGCTCCCCCAGGAGCGTCCGCGCCATGTTGCCGATGCGCACCGCTCCCGCCGTGTGACTGCTGGAGGGCCCCACCATCACAGGGCCCAAAATGTCGAAAATATTGATCAAGGGCTCTCCCTCCCCCTGTATCGCTCTCGGCGCGAACGCGTCCGCGCGCCGCGCCAGTTGACTGTATTGTAACAATACTCGGAGGGATTTGCAAGCCGACTCCCCCACTTTTTCCCGGCCGCCCCCGGATTTTCCCAGTTGCTTTCCCGCCGCGGCCTTGGTACAATCGAAAAAGAAAACTTTGTCAGACCGCGGCGCGGGCCATGGCCCGCGCCATCCGGAAAGGAGACGGCGCCATGCTGCCATTGGTCACCATCACCTGCGGGGAGGATGCCGCGCCTCCCCCCTGCCCCCCCGATCTCCAGGCGCTGCGCGCCTGGTATCGCGCCCGGCTCCGGGAGGCCGCCCAGCGGGGCGAGGAGCAGATCTCCCTTCCGGCGTATCAGTGGTCCGGAAGTCCGTGGCCCCCCTCGGCCGGGGCTTACGCGGTCCTGCGGGCGGCGGTGGATTTTCTCTGGGACAATCCCCTGCCCCGCCGGCTGGAGCTGCGGTGCGCCGGGGCGGATTGCCTGCGCGTCTATCAGCTCCAGTGGAACATGTGGTTCGCGGAAACAAAAGGTGACAGAGCGGCAGGATCTGTCACCGATTTGTAGCCCTTTTGTTACCGCTTCTGCCTTACATTTTTCGACCATTTCCTCCATAATAAAGTCGAAAAAAACAAGAAAGCGATGGTCGAGATGATGCATAAAAATTTCCTGGCAATGCTGCTGTGCGCTCTGCTGCTCTTCACCGCCCCCGCCTGCGGGGAGGACGCCCTCGCCATGGGCGCGGCGCCGTCCACCCCACCCGACGTCTCAGCGCTTCCATCAGAGGACTCCCCACCGGAAGCGCCTTCCCCTGCCGAGGAGGAAATCCCCGCCGACAACGCGGCGGCTCCCTCCGACTCCGCCGCGGACATGCCCCAGGACCAGATTCCTCCGGAGGAGGAAGCCCTCCCTGCCCGCGTGATCGACCCGGACAAGCCCATGGTGGCCCTGACGTTTGACGACGGTCCCCACCCCACCCGCACCGACGCGCTGCTGGATATTCTGGAAGAGAACGGCGCGGTGGCCACCTTTTTCCAGGTGGGGCAGAACCTCTGGAAGGACCCGGACGCCGTCCGCCGGGCGGAGGAGATGGGCTGTGAGATCGGCAGCCACTCCTATCGCCACGCGGACCTGAGCAAGCTCAGCGCCGAGGCCATCGCCGCCGATCTCCAGCAGGCCGACGAAGCTTTCATCGAGGTGCTGGGCCACGCCCCCGTCCTGCTGCGCCCGCCCTATGGCGCGGTCAACAGCGCGGTGAAAACCAGCACCGGCCGCAGTATCATCACCTGGTCCATCGACACGGAGGACTGGCGCTCCCGGAACGCGGAGAAGGTCATCGCCTCCGTGCAGGGGGCCGGGGACCTGAACGGGCAGGTGATCCTGATGCACGACGTCCACGCCTCCACCATCGAGGCCGCGGAAACCCTGGTCCCCTGGCTCATCGACCAGGGCTACCAGCTGGTCACGGTTTCCGAGCTGATCACCCTGCACTACGGCGATCCGGTCCTGCCCAACGGCCTCTACGGGTATACCTATTTCAAGTTTGGAAAGCCCATGGCCCTGCCGGAGGGGCAGGAAATCCCCGCGGCGGAGCCGACGCCCGCTCCCGGGGAGGACGCGCCGGAAGCCGCGCAGGGTCAGTCGCCTGCCGCGCCCGCTCCGGAGCAGTCAGACCCGCCGGCCGCTTCGGACACAGCCGGGAGCGGTGATGCCGCTTTGCCAAAGGAGTCCGACAGCCCATGACCCTTGTGATCTCCCCCCAGCAGGCGGGCCGCACCATCCGCTCCCTGCTCCACTATGATCTCGGCCTGTCCACCGCGCTGCTCAACCACATCAAGCGCCGCGAGAACGGCATCCTCCTCAACGGCGCCCCCGCCTTCACCACCGCCGTGGTGTCCGCCGGGGACCGACTGACGGTGGACCTGCGGGATGACCAGCCCGCCGCGCCGATTCCGCCCATCCCCATGGCGCTGGACATCCGGTATGAGGACGAATTCTTTCTGGTCCTCAACAAGAGCGCCCCTCTGGCGGTCCACGCCTCCTCCTTCGCCCCCGGCGAACCCACCTTGGCCAACGGCCTGGCCCACTATCTGGGGCCAGAACTGGTGTTCCATCCGGTGAACCGGCTGGACCGGGGGACCACGGGGCTCATGGTGGTGGCCAAAAGCCGCTTCGCCCACAACGCCCTGCGCCGGCTCCTCCACACGGAGGACTTTCTCCGGGAGTACCGGGGCATCTGCGTCGGTACGCCGGAGCCACCGGCAGGGGTGATCGACCGTCCCATCGGCCGGGCGGAGGACTCCCCCATCAAGCGCCGCGTCCGCATTGACGGCGCGCCGGCGGTGACCGTCTATGAGACACTGGAGACGGCGGGCGGGCTCTCCCTGCTGCGCCTTCAGCCCCGGACCGGCCGCACCCACCAGCTGCGCCTCCACATGGCTTCCATCGGTCACCCGCTGGCCGGCGACTGGCTTTACGGCACCGAGGACCCCGCTCTGATCCCCCGTCCCGCCCTCCACGCCTGGGGGCTTACCCTCCGCCACCCGGTCAGCGGGGCGGTGCTGTCCTTTCAGACTGCGCTGCCGGCGGATATGGCCCGCCTGCTGCGCCCCTGATTCCACCGTCACAAAAAAAGAGCCCGGACCCCGTTCCAATGGAACGGGGTCCGGGCTCTTTGTCGACGCGCCGGGCGGCGGGGATTGTAAAACTCAGTCGATGGTCACGACCCAGCCCATCTCGTCAGCCACGGTGCCGGTCTGCATGCCGTAGATGGCGTCGTAGAGCCTCTGGCTCACCGGGCCCACATTGCCGTTGTTGATGACAATGTCATCCCCCTTGTACCGCAGGTAGCCGATGGGGCTGATGACGCAGGCTGTGCCGGTGGCCCAGGCCTCCTGAAGCTTGCCGCTCTTGCTGGCCTCCTCGATCTCGTCGATGGCAAGACGCCGCTCGGAGACGTTGTAGCCCCACTTTTTCAGCAGCGTGATGGTGCTGTCCCGGGTGACGCCGGGCAGGATGGAGCCCATGAGCGGGGCGGTGATGATCTCGTCGTCGATCATGAAGAAGGCGTTGGAGGTGCCCACCTCCTCCACATACTTGTGCTCAAAGGCGTCCAGCCAAAACACCTCCTTGCAGCCGGCCTCCAGGGCCTTCTTGGTGGCCCGCATGCCGCCGGCGTAGTTGCCGCCCACCTTGGCAAAGCCAGTGCCGCCCACGGCGGCCCGGATGTACTCATCCTCCACGTAGATGTGGCTGCCGGTGAGGCCGCCCCGGTTGATGTCGTAGTACGCGCCCACGGCGCACAGAATAATGATGAAGTGGTAATGCTTGGCCGGCTCCACGGAGAAGGACACCTCGTCGGAGATGATGT
>CALXDE010000154.1 GCA_944386965.1 uncultured Oscillospiraceae bacterium | reverse complement strand
ACTTTCAGGGAGAGGGGCGGTATGCCTCCGGCGCCGAAGTATTTGTGCACCAGATGGACGGTGAGGGCCGTGAGGCCGGCGCTCAGGAGCAGGTACACCAGGTAGAGGGCCACTACAGTAGAACTGTAGGAGTAGGGAACGGAGAAGAGAGCCGTGGCCAGCAGGTGCGACAGATTGGGGAGCGCTACGACCCCCAGGGTGGCGATCACCGTCCAGACCACGCTGCAGTTGACGAAAAAGTCCATTGCCAGATTGGCCCACAGGAACCACCGGCTGCGGTAGGTATAGTGCTTCTGGAGGTACACGCCGTAGGCCATGGCTCCCAGATACAGGACGTAGGCCACCGGCACCGGGGTAAAGAGCACCAGCAGAAAGTAGAGCACCCCGCCGCCGACGGCGAAGGCAAAGGACAGCAGGTTCTGCCAGTCGGACTGGCCCAGGGTGCGGATGGGGGGCGCGGTGCCCAGCAGGTCGTCCACCGTCACCCCCAGGGCCCTGGCCAGGGGACCCAGGGTGGCCACGTCCGGGTAGCTGCCGCTCTCCCACCGGGAGACGGACTTGTTGGATACCCCCAGGAGATCCGCCAGCTCCTGTTGGGTCAGCCCCTTTTGCTTGCGGCACTGTTTCAGCCGTTCGCCGAATTCCAGTTCGGTCATGGAATCCCCTCCTGAGAAAACATGTCTCGCAAGGCCTTTGCTTGCCCATAGTATACCGGAAAACGGCTCCCGCGACTACCCCGCGGGGCGGGAATTTTGTCTCATGAAGGGAGAAAAAGGCGGCGGAAGGCCGGTTCCTGCCTTCCGCCGCCCGATTGCGCGGCCTGATTCCGCTTGCGGGCCGGCGCGCTTACCGCAGCACGGCGCCCAGTTCGCTCTCCAGAGTGCTGAGGATGTTCTTCACGTCCTCGTCCGCCTCTTCCGCAGTCAGGGAGCGGTCGTCGGCGCGAAGGGTGAGACTGAAGGCCACGGACTTTTTGCCTGCGGGGATGTTGGTCCCCCGGTAGATGTCAAACAGCTCCACATCCTTCAGCAGACCCTTGGCCCCTCTGCGGATGCAGTCCTCCAGCGCGCCCACGGTGACCTTCTCGTCGCACACCACGGCGATGTCCCGGGCCACGGCGGGGAACTTGGGCAGGGGCACGTACTCCGGGTCAGCGCCCTTGGCGGCCAAGAGCTGATGGAAGTCCAGCTCGGCGCAGTAGAAGTCGGCATCCACGCCGTAATTCCGGGCCACCAGGGGGTGGATCTGTCCCATGACGCCGATCCGCCGGTCCCCGGCATACACCTCGGCCACCCGGCCGGGATGGTAGGAGGGATTTGCTTCGGCGGGGGCCGCAAAGCGCACGTTCTCCGCCCGGATATCCTTCAAAATGGCCTCCACAGCGCCCTTCATGGCATAAAAGTCCATATCCTGTCCATAGGCGCCCATGCTCAGCACCTTGTTCTCCACGGCAAGGCCGTCTTCCCCGCCGGGAAGATAGATGCGGCCCAGCTCGTACAGGCGGGCGCTCTGGTTGCGGAAGTTGTAGTTCCGGGTCAGGATCTCCAGCATGGAGGGGAGGACCGTGGTGCGCATGATGGAGGTGTCCTCCCCCAGGGGGTTCAAGATCCTGAAGCTCTCCCGGCGGGGGTCGTTGGCCGCCCAGCGGATCTTGTCATAGCAGGTGGGGGAGATGAAGGAGTAGGTGATGATCTCGTCGTACCCGCAGGCGCGGCACAGCGCGCCCAGCCGGTTCTCCAGCTTCTGCACCGGGGAGTAGCCGCCCCGGGTGGTCTGCCCCCGCATGAGGGTGACGGGGATCTTGTTGTACCCGTAGAACCGGGCCACCTCCTCGGCAAGGTCCGCGATGCCCTCCACATCGCCCCGCCAGGAGGGGATGATCACCTCCGCCGGGCCGTCGGGGCAGCTGCCGTCCTCGGTGCGGATGTTCACCCGGGCCAGATAGCGGTACTGCTCCACCGCGGGGATATCAGTGCCCAGCAGGGCGTTCACCCGCTCCGGGTCCATGGTAATGGTGTGGGGCTGGGGCACGTAGTTGAGGATATCGATGACCCCGTCCACCACTTCGCCGGCCCCCAGCAGCTCCACCAGCTCACAGGCGCGGTTCACAGCGGGAAGGGTGTTGAGGGGGTCCAGCCCCTTCTCAAACTTGGCGGACGCCTCGGTCCGCATGCCCAGGGCCAGGGCGCCCTTGCGGATGCAGGTGCCGTCAAAGCAGGCGGACTCGAAGACCACGTCGGTGGTGTCGTCGACGATTTCGCTGTTCTCACCGCCCATGATGCCTGCCAGACCCACGGCCCTCGTCTCGTCGGCGATGACCAGGTGGTTGGTGGTGAGGGTGTGGGGCTTGCCGTCCAGGGTGGTGAGCGTCTCCCCCTCCTCCGCCCGGCGGACGATGATGTGTCCGCCCTTCACATAGCGGTAGTCAAAGGCATGCATGGGCTGGCCGTACTCCAGCATCACATAGTTGGTGATGTCCACGATGTTGTTGATGGGCCGCACCCCCATGCTCCGCAGCCGCTCCCGCATCCACTTGGGAGAGGGAGCGATCTTCACGCCCCGCACCATCCGGGCGGTATACCGGGGGCACAGGTCGCTGGCGGGGGTTTCCACATCCAGAAGGTCCGTGAGGACACCGTCGGCCCCGCCCTTCACCACCGGCTCGTGGAGGGTGAGGGGGGCGTCGTAGGTGGCGGACACCTCCCGGGCCAGGCCGATGACGCTCAGGCAGTCGGGCCGGTTGGGGGTGATCTCGAACTCCACCACGTGGTCGTCGGCGTTGATCACCGGCTTGATGTCGTCGCCGGGCTTGCAATCCTCGCGGAGGACGAAGATGCCGTCGCTGATGCAGTGGGGGAACTCCGCCTGCTCCGCCCGCAGATCCGCCAGGGTGCAGATGGCGCCCGACTTGGTGTTGTAGGCCACCATATCCCCGGCATGGATGTTGGCGCAGGGGGTGGTGACGATAGCGTCGGAGGGGCCGTCCTTCCCGGCGTAGGACAGGCTGCAGGTCCAGGCGTTGACGCCGCTCTCCTTCACGGATTCCACCCGGGCGGCGATGACCGGGCCGAACACCTTGTCCCCGGGCTGGATGTTCGCGGGGATGGAGGGCTTGTTGGGGTCCAGGGGGTGGTAGTCATTCAGCAGCGCTGCGGCGGTGATGACGCCGTAAGGAAAGTCCCGCTCGTCCAGGTTCAGCTCCTTCAGGGAGCAGAGCATCCCG
>CALXDE010000153.1 GCA_944386965.1 uncultured Oscillospiraceae bacterium | reverse complement strand
CTCCCTTTTCAAGAAAGGTAGTGATTTCACGGAAAATTGAAAACCATTGGTGAATATATACAAAAAGCAATGCACCCTCTTATCATTCTGAAAGAAGTCTCGCTTTGTATGTATTAAATCTTGTTCCACAGATAGAGTCAATTACTCATTCCCACTATCTTTTAGCCTTCACCCAAGAGCCTGTCAAAGCAGGCAAGGTCTATCTCATGATCAGCCTCCATACTGCTGTAAAAATAGCCTTTGTAATCTATCTGTTGCTCGCTCATAACTACAATTTCTTCCATCAAATTATTTTCTAAATCATACCATTTTAGGGAATAACTCCAACCACTATAGTCTTTGCTGGATTTGCCCTTGCTCAAAGTCAAAGCATTTATATTGTCTGTAATATGTTTAATATCTTCTGTATTAGTTATTTCGATCACCGCCCCGTCAGTTCCTGAACGTAGTTCGATTTTGCTTGCTTCTCCAATATCAAATTTCATGCTCTTTTCAGAGCAACCAGCCACAGACAAAGCAAGCACCAACACCAAAAATACTGCAACGAATTTTTTCATGGCGAATCCCTCCTATTAGCATTTCTATCTATATAGACGCAAAATTTTCCGTGATGTTTCATTTTTGTCATTATAAAAATGCTTTCCGCAAGGCATGACAAATTGTCTCGCTTAGCTGCTCTCAGGTTAGGAACTGCTATTTGGTGAAACCGACGGCGTTTGGGCCATCACTACTTATCTTGAAAAGGGACGCTGATCCGCCGGCGTTGACTTTTCCGCCGCTTTCCGGTATGCTTTTCCTGTCGAGACTGAATCCGGAAAGGAGTGCTGTCCATGTCTGACATCACATCCGCCTTCACGAATTTGTTTGCCGGTTTCTCCCTGCGGGCGCTGCTCACCGCGGCGGCCACGCTGGTGATCTGCCTGATCGCCGTCCACCTGCTGGGAAAGCTGCTGAAGCGTCTGCTGGCCCGAACCAGGCTGGACGAGCGCATCCAGAAGTACCTCCTGGCCGGGGCCAAGCTGCTGCTGTATATCGTCGCAGTGCTCATCGTGGCGGAGAGCCTCCACATCCCCATGACCTCCCTGGTGGCGCTGCTGTCGGTCGGGTCCCTGGGCATCACCCTGGCGGCAGAGGACATCCTGGGCAATGTGGCCGGCGGGCTGGTGATCCTCTCCTCCCATCCCTTCTCCATCGGAGACTATGTGGAGGTGAGCGGCGTGTCCGGCACGGTCCATGAGATCGGGCTGAATCACACCAAGCTGGTGACGCCGGACGGGAGCCTGGTCATGCTGCCCAACAAAGAGCTGGCCTCCTCCCAGATGACCAACTACACCGTCCTGGGCCGGCGGCGGGTGGTGCAGAAGGTCTCCGCATCCTACGACGCGCCCACCGACACGGTCAAGGCCGCCTGCCGCTTGGCCCTGGAGCGGACGGAGAATCTGCTCCCCGACCCGGCTCCGGCGGTCTACCTCACCGCTTACAAGGACAGCGCCATCGAGTACACCATTTACGCCTGGGCGGCGCCGGAGCACTGGTGGGGCGCGTACCTGGCCCTGGGAGAACATCTGCGGGACACCTTCGCCCAACTGGGCGTGGAGATGACCTACGACCACCTGAACGTTCATATCGTGGAAAACCGGAGCTGAAAACAGGGGCCGCCGCTGGCGGTCCCTGTTTTTACCGGAGGTCCGGCAAGCCTCCGCCCGTCCGGGCGTGCCCCATGGCGGCCAGGTGAAATCCCCGGTTGACAAACCGGCCCTCTGTTTTTTATAATAGACCCAAAGCGATGACGGAGAGGGACGGAGACTGACGCCCCCAGAGAGCCGGCGGGCGGTGAAAGCCGGCGGCAGGGGTCTCCAGGTCCTATGGCTCCTGAGCCGGAGGTTCGAACGCGCGCTGCCGTAGGGCCTCCCCGACCGCGCCGCGTCAGGGCGCAGGGGCTGATGGGCCCCATAAGGGGCGTCGGGCCGTGAGGCCGGCGCAATTTGAGTGGTACCGCGGAAGCTGTTTGCGGCTTTCGTCTCAAAGCAGATCTTTGGGACGAGAGCCGTTTTTTCGTCCCCACATACAGAAAGGAGCACCATTCCATGAGCGACTACCGCATCGAAACGAAATGTGTCCAAGGGGGCTACACCCCCGGCAACGGAGAGCCCCGGCAGATCCCCATCGTCCAGTCCACCACCTTCAAGTACGCGACCAGCGAGGACATGGGCAGGCTCTTTGATCTGGAGGCCAGCGGCTACTTCTACTCCCGGCTCCAGAACCCCACCTGCGACTATGTGGCCGCCAAGATCCGGGATCTGGAGGGCGGCACCGCCGCCATGCTGACCTCCTCCGGTCAGGCGGCCAACTTCTTTGCCCTGTTCAACATCGCCTCCTGCGGGGACCACATCGTCTCCTCGTCCTCCATTTACGGCGGCACCTTCAACCTGATCTCCGTCACCATGGCGAAGATGGGCATTGAGGTGACCTTCGTCTCCCCGGACTGCACGGACGCGGAGCTGGAGGCCGCCTTCCGCCCCAACACGAAGGCCGTGTTCGGCGAGACCATCGCCAATCCCGCCCTGACCGTGCTGGACATCGAGCGGTTCGCCAGGGCCGCTCACCGCCATGGCGTGCCCCTGATCGTGGACAACACCTTTGCCACTCCCGTGAACTGCCGCCCCATCGAGTGGGGGTGCGACATCGTCACCCACTCCACCACCAAGTACATGGACGGCCACGGGGCCGCAGTGGGCGGCGCCATCGTGGACAGCGGGAATTTCGACTGGATGGCCCACGCGGACAAGTTCCCCGGCCTCTGTACCCCGGATGAGAGCTACCACGGCATCACCTACGCGGAGAAATTCGGGCAGGGCGGCGCCTTCATCACCAAGGCCACGGCCCAGCTGATGCGGGATTTCGGCTGCACCCCCTCCCCTCAGAGCGCCTTCTATCTGAACCTGGGGCTGGAGAGCCTTCACGTCCGCATGGCCCGCCACTGTGAAAACGGTCAGGCGGTGGCGGAGTTTCTGGCCCGGCACCCGAAGGTGGAATCCGTCACCTACTGCGGTCTGCCGGGAGACAAGTACCACACCCTCGCGGAGAAGTACCTGCCCCACGGCTCCTGCGGCGTGGTGTCCTTCACTCTGAAGGGCGGCCGGGAGGCGGCCGGCACCTTCATGAGGCATCTGAAGCTGGCGGCCATCGAGACCCATGTGGCCGATGCCCGCACCTGCTGCCTGAACCCCGCCAGCTCCACCCACCGGCAGATGACAGACGAGCAGCTCGCCGCCGCCGGGATCCCCGCGGGCCTGGTGCGCATGAGCTGCGGTCTGGAGAACAAGCAGGACCTGATGGACGACATCGCCCAGGCCCTGGAGCAGGTGAAGTGATATGCCCATCAAGATCCCAAACCAGCTGCCCGCCACCTCCGTCCTGACCTCCGAGAACATCTTCGTCATGACGGAGACCCGGGCCATCACCCAGGACATCCGGCCCCTGCAGATCCTGCTGCTGAACCTGATGCCCACCAAGATCGAGACCGAGACCCAGCTGGCCCGGGTCCTGGGCAACACCCCCATCCAGATCGAGCTGGAGCTGATCGCCCCCAGCGGGCACGTGTCCAGAAACACCTCCCAGGCCCATATGCTGGCCTTTTACAAGTCCTTTGACGAGGTGCGGGACCGGACCTTCGACGGCCTGGTGATCACCGGCGCGCCGGTGGAGAACATCCCCTTTGAGGAGGTGGACTACTGGCCGGAGCTGTGCGAGATCATGGAGTGGAGCAAGACCCATGTCCACTCCACCCTCCACATCTGCTGGGGCGCCCAGGCAGGGCTGTACTACCACTACGGCATCCCCAAGCGGCAGCTGCCGGAGAAGCTCTTCGGCGTGTTCCGCCACACGGTGGAGGATCCCAACTTCATCCTCTTCCGGGGCTTTGACGACGAGTTCTGGGTCC
>CALXDE010000152.1 GCA_944386965.1 uncultured Oscillospiraceae bacterium | reverse complement strand
CGGCCCCGTATTTTCGGGGGCCGGCGGGTTTTCTCCCGCCATAGGAAGAATCAGAAGGGCGGGTGAGCGGGGCAGGGAAGCGGCTTGAAGCTTCTCTGCGGCCTGTTTCAGCCGGACGGCGCGCCTAACCCTGCCTGGAAACAGGGTGAGGGGGCCGGGATGGCCCGGGACCTGTTGAATTTGTAATTGACCGCTCGGCACGGCCCGCCGCTTTTTATAGATAAGGTAGGAAATTGCGCGGTTCGGACAAAAAATCGTTGACTTGAACAGCTTCGAGGCTTATGCTATACTTACTCTGTATGAATCCGCTTCAAAGTGTTTTTGTGGAACCCATACAGACTTTCCTGCAAATGGGCAGTTTTCAGAAGCCGCAAGAGGCAGCAAAACCGGCGGCAGGCGGAAGAAGGAGGCAGCCATGGAGCGTATCACCAGCCGTCAGAACCCGCTGATAGCCCACATCCGAAAGCTCGGGGCTTCCCGGGCCTGCCGGGAGAGGGCGGGGGAATACCTGGGAGACGGCGTAAAGCTGCTGGCGGAGGCCGCCCGGTGGGGCGCCGCCCTCACGGCTGTGGTCTGCACGGAGGGAACGGCTCTGCCGCCGCTGCCCGCCGATGTGCGTTTGGTGGAGGTGCCTGGGGAACTGATGGCTTATATCAGCCCCATGGAGGCCCCCCAGGGGGCCCTGTTTTTGGCGAAGCAGCCGGACCTGTGTCCCCCGGAGCGGCTGGAGAGCGGGCGCTATCTGGCCCTGGAGGGGGTCCAGGACCCGGGAAATGTAGGCACCATCCTCCGCACCGCCGACGCCTTTGGCGCGGACGGGCTTTTTCTGCTGGAAGGGTGCGCCGACCTCTATAATCCCAAGACCGTTCGGGCCTCCATGGGGGCTGTGTTTCGCTGCCCTGTCTGGCGCTGCGGGCTGTCAGAGCTGACGGACCGTCTGAGCGCCGCGGGACTGCCCCTCTACGGTGCCGCGCTGCGGGAGGACACGCTGGATGTGCGGCAGGTGGATCTGAGGCGTGGGGCAGTGCTGGTGGGCAGCGAGGGCCGGGGTCTGTCCCGCTCCGCTCTGGACGCCTGTGCCGCCACGGTAAAGATTCCCATGAATCCCCGGTGTGAATCCCTGAATGCCGCCGCTGCCGCCGCGATCCTACTGTGGGAGGGCTGGCGCTGAGAGAAAGAAAGGAGGCCCCCGCATGGCGAACATCAAGTACTGGCTGTGGCTGTCCCGGCTCCCTGACCTCACCGGCCCGGTAAAGACGGCGCTGCTGGAGCATTTTGCCTCCCCGGAGGCCCTCTACTATGCCGACCGGGAGGAGCGGGCTCTGGTGGAGGGCATCACGCCCCGCCAGCTGGATGCGCTGGAGCGCAAAAGCCTGGAGGAGGCGGACAAGATCCTGGGCGATTGCCAGCGGCTGGGCCTGCGGATCATCACCCGGGAGAACACGGACTATCCGGATCGGCTGCGGAGTATTTTCGACCCGCCGCTGCTGCTGTATGTCCAGGGGCATATGCCGGTGTTTGACGACGAGGTGGCCATCGCCATGGTGGGCACCCGGGACTGCTCGCCCTACGGTGCGCGGACAGCGGAGAAGCTGAGTTATGAGCTGGCCAGCCAGGGGGCGTTGATCGTCTCGGGGCTTGCCAAGGGGCTGGACGCCCTGTGCCACCAGGGCGCCCTCCGGGCCGGCGGCGTCACCGCGGCGGTGATTGGCGGCGGCCACGATATCAAATATCCGTCGGAGAACCGCTATCTCTACGAGGATATCGCCGCCACCGGCGTGATTTTGTCGGAGTACCCGCCGGGGACAGAACACAAGGGGAGCCACTTCCCCGTGCGCAACCGGATCATCAGCGGTCTGTGCCTGGGCGCCGTAATCATCGAGGCGCCCCGCCGCAGCGGCGCCCTGATCACCGCCCATGCCGCTCTGGAGCAGGGGCGGGACGTGTTCGCTGTTCCCGGCCCCATCGACGCTCCCTGCAGCCAGGGTACCAATCAGCTGCTGCAGGAGGGGGCGATCCCGGCCATCAGCGCCGGGGCGATCCTGGCGGAATACGCCCGGCAGTATCCCCATAAACTACGGCTGAGAGCCGTGGAAACCCCGGAGCCCCTGGGGCCTCGGAACAAAAAAGCCGCCGGAGCGGACGCGCCGGAGGCGCCTGTTCAGGAGGCGGACGCGCCGGAGCTGCCGGTGCTGGACCTGGGGGCGGACCACGGGCTGACGGACGATCAGATCCGAATTCTCCGCAGTCTGGAGGGCGGCACCCTGCAGGTGGACGACATCATCGAGGCCACACAGATCCCCGCCCGGCGGGTGCTGTCGGCCCTGACCCTTTTGGAAGTGGAAGAGCGGGTGCGCCAGGAGAGCGGCAAGCGCTTCACCCTGGCTGTTACCCTGAAAGAATAGATTTTTAGAACGTCGCGACAAAAAGGCGGCAGGCACCATGCTGCCGCTGGGAGGATCGAATGGCAAAAAAGAGCCTGGTTATCGTGGAGTCGCCGGCCAAGGCGAAGACCATCGGCAAGTACCTGGGAAAGGACTATGAGGTGAAGGCCTGTATGGGCCACCTGCGGGACCTGCCCAAGAGCACCCTGGGCGTGGACATCGACCACGATTTTGAGCCCAACTATAAGCCCATCAAGGGCAAGGAGGACATCATCAGCGATCTGAAGAAGTCCGCCAAGAACAGCGAGTACGTCTACCTCGCCACCGACCCGGACCGGGAGGGGGAGGCCATCAGCTGGCATCTGAAGGAGCTGCTGAACCTCAGCGATGAGAAGGCCCGGCGGGTCACCTTCAATGAGATCACCAAAAAGGTGGTGGGGGAGTCCATCCAGGCTCCCCGGGAGATCGATCAGAACCTGGTGGACGCCCAGCAGGCCCGGCGTGTGCTGGACCGGATCGTGGGCTATCAGCTCAGCCCCCTGCTGTGGAAGAAGATCCGCCGGGGCCTGAGCGCCGGCCGGGTCCAGTCCGTGGCCGTGCGGATGGTCTGCGACCGGGAGCGCGAGATCCGAGATTTCGTGCCCCAGGAGTACTGGTCCGTGGACGTGAATCTGGATACCGACGGCACGGACAAGACCTCCTTCCTGGCCCGTTACCACGGGGAGGACGGAAAGAAGCGGGATCTCACCTCCCAGCAGGAGGTGGAGGAGCTGGTGGCCGCGGTGAGCGTCCTGCCCTTCACGGTGAAGACCGTCAAGCGGCAGGATAAGCAGCGCAGCCCCTCGCCGCCCTTTACCACCTCCACCCTCCAGCAGGAGGCCAGCCGGAAGCTGAACATGACCCCCCGGCGGACCATGGCCATCGCCCAGCAGCTCTACGAGGGCGTGGACATTACCGGCGAGGGCACCGTGGGCCTCATCACCTACATGCGGACCGACTCCCTGCGCATCAGCGAGGAGGCCATCGCCGCCGCCCGGAGCTTCATCCAGGGCCGCTACGGCGACGCCTACTGTCCCGCCCAGGCCCGGCACTTCAAGACCAAGGCCGGCGCCCAGGACGCCCACGAGGCCATCCGCCCCAGCAACGTCCTGCTGACGCCCGAGCAGATCAAGGGCGACCTCACCAGTGAGCAGTACCGGCTCTACCGCCTGATCTGGAGCCGCTTTCTGGCCTGCCAGATGGCCAACGCCGTCTATGACAGCATCTCCGTGGCCATCGCCGCCGGGGAGCACGAGTTCCGGGCCACCAGCAGCAATCTGAAGTTCTCCGGATACACCGCCGTGTACGAGGAGGGCAAGGACGAGGAGAAGGAGGAGAAGCCCCACGCCCTGCCGCCCCTTACCGAGGGACAGGGCCTCCACTGCCGGGGCTTTGAGAGGGACCAGCACTTCACCCAGCCCCCCGCCCGGTATACCGACGCCACCCTGATCCGGGCCCTGGAGGAGAACGGCATCGGCCGCCCCTCCACCTATGCCCCCACCGTGTCCACCATCCTGGACCGGGAGTATGTGGTGAAGGACGGCAAGTATCTCAAGACCACCCCCCTGGGGGAGGTGGTCAACGGCCTGATGTGCGAGAAATTCAAGGACATCGTGGACACCAGCTTCACCGCCAACATGGAGAAGGAGCTGGACGAGGTGGAGGACGGGCACATC
>CALXDE010000151.1 GCA_944386965.1 uncultured Oscillospiraceae bacterium | reverse complement strand
CACTTGCCGTCCACCAGCTGGCTCTCGGTCCAGAAGGACTCACAGGGCTTGCAGTACTTGCCCTTGTAGGTGCCCTTGTAAATGTCGCCGTTGTCGTACATCTTCTTGAAGATCTTCTGGATGGCGGCAACATGGTAGTCATCCGTGGTGCGGATGAAACGGTCGTTGGAGATGTTCATCAGCTTCCACAGGTCCTTGACCCCCTGGGGGCCCTCCACAATGGCGTCCACAAATTCCTGGGGGGTGACGCCGGCCTCAGAGGCCTTGTCCTCGATCTTCTGGCCGTGCTCGTCGGTGCCGGTGAGGAACATCACGTCCTCCCCCTTGAGCCGGTGGTAGCGGGCCAGGGTGTCCGTGGCCACGGTGCAGTAGGTGTGGCCGATGTGGAGCTTGTCGCTGGGGTAATAAATCGGTGTGGTGATATAAAATTTCTTCTGTTCCATGGAAAAACCTCCTGTCCCCCAAAGGGGCGCGTTCACAACTGTATCAGTATAGCACACTCCGCCGTCCTTTTACAACCATCCGGGAGGAAACGGCGCGTAAAATCTTCCGCCTACGCCTGCCGCCGCAGCAGGTTGTGTCCCAGGAAGCGCTCCGCCTGGGCCTCCTGTCCGGAGAGCAGCAGGGCGCGGATATGGGTGGAGCTGACGGTGACGCCGTCCAGCGTCACCCGGGGGATGATGTCGCATCCCATGCCCAGCTCCGCCGCCTTCTCCCGCAGAAGCGCCATGTTCCCCTGGTTTTTGTGGCCGAAGCGGAAATCGTGGCCCGCCACCAGCCAGCCGGCGTTGAACTTGTCCCGGAGCTTCTCCAAAAATACGTCCCAGGGCATGGTCATCATCTCCCGGTCAAAGGGGGCCACGATGACCGCATGGATGTCCGGAAACAGGGTCTGGATAATGCGCCGGCGGTCCTCCGGAGTGGTGAGCAGCGGCACATGTTCGCCGGTGACCGCCTCCCGGGGGGAGCGGTCAAAGGTGAACACCGCCGGGGTCATGCCCCGCTCCCACCCCCGCTCCACCGTCCGGCGCAGCAGCGCCTGGTGGCCCAGGTGGATGCCGTCAAAAAATCCCAGGGCGATGACTTTTTCCCTTTCCATATCTCAGCCCCCGAAAAAGTTCTTGATGGATATGAGCCATTCCCCCTCCACCCGGCTCAGGCAGAGAAATTCCCCGTCCCGGCCGTAGACCCGGTAGGTGCCGGGGGACAACCCCTCCGCCGGCAGAGGGTTGCCGCAGCGGCAGCGGTCCTCCAGCCGCTGTGTGGGAATGGTATAGGGGGGATGGCCGAGGAAGAGGCTGTCCACCGGGCGCAGCAGGGCCTCCCCCTGTTCCGCCGCCTGTTCCAGCGTCACCGCCTGGGCCAGGGTAAAGCCCGCGGCCATGGTGCGCCGAAGAGCCGCCATACACCCCCCGCAGCCCAGGGCCCCGCCGATGTCGTGACACAGGGTGCGGACATAGGTCCCCTTGGAGCAGCGCACCCGCAGGGAGAACCGCCCCGGCCCCGTCTGCCTCAACAGCTCCAGCGCGTGGATGGTTACCGGCCGGGGCGGGCGCTCCCCCTCTTTCCCCGCCCGGGCCAGCTCATAGAGCTTCTTCCCCTCCCGCTTGATGGCCGAGTACATGGGAGGCACCTGCAAAATTTCGCCGGTGAACCGGGGCAGCACCGCCGCTACCGCCTCCGCCGGCAGATCCCCGTCCCCCGCGGCGAGAACGCGGCCGGTGGTGTCCTGGGTGTCGGTAACCGTACCCAGCAGCAGTTCCGCCACATATTCCTTGTCCCCCGCCTCAGCAAAGGACACCGCCCGGGTGGCCCGGCCCACAAATACCGGCAGCACGCCGGTGGCCATGGGGTCCAGCGTCCCGACATGGCCCACCCGGCGCTCATGGAAGATCCCCCGGAGCTTGGCGCACACGTCCATACTGGTCCAATCCGAGGGCTTGTCAATAATCAAAATGCCGCTGGGCATGCTCTCCTCCTTATCCGCGCGCCGGATGGACCGGACGCGAAAGCCAGAATAAAATCAGTATACCACAATTTTCCACCCTTGAACATCCAAAAATCCCCTCACCGGAGGGCCAGCCAGAGCCCCAGGGCCGTCTCCATCACCAGGATGGCTGGAAATCCCAGGCGAAAGTACCAGTGGCGGGTCTTGTGGTGAAACAGCAGCATCCCCGCCGTTCCTCCCAGGGCGCCCCCCAGCAGAGAGAGCAGGAACAGCCGCTTCTCCGGGATGCGCCGCCTCCCGGGCTGCTTGGACCGATGCTTGTCCCAGCCCATGGCGATCAAGGCCGCCAGATTGATCCCCAACAGGTACAGCCCCAGCAGTCCTCCCGGCGTTCCGATCCACTTCGGCATCTCCGCCACGCCCCCTTTTGGCTCTTTTCCCTCTATCATGGCGGAAAATGAGGCCGCTGTCAAGGTGGCTTTTCCAGGATTTCCGGCAAAACCCCTTGTAAAATGGGACGGCCGGCGATATAATAGGGATACTTTTGTAAATTCCCCGATTTTGAAGAAATTAGGTGAGACATATGGAAAGAACAAAAATCGCGGCAATCTTCGCCGACAGCGAAACCCTGGGCGGCAAGACCGTCACCGTCAGCGGCTGGGCCCGGACCATCCGGGACATGAAGACCTTCGGCTTCATCGAACTCAACGACGGGTCCTGTTTCAAAAACCTCCAGGTGGTCATGGACGCCAATGTCCTCTCCAACTACAAGGAGATCGCCTCCCAGAACGTGGGGGCCGCCCTGACGGTGGTGGGTACCGTGGTGCTGACGCCCGAGGCCAAGCAGCCCCTGGAGGTGAAGGCCGACTCCATCCTGGTGGAGGGGCCCTCCACCCCTGACTACCCCCTGCAGAAGAAGCGCCACACCGTGGAGTACTTGCGGACCATCCAGCATCTGCGGCCCCGGACCAACCTGTTCTCCGCCGTGTTCCGGGTGCGCTCCGTGGCGGCCCACGCCATCCACTGCTTCTTCCAGGACCGGGGCTTTGTCTACGTCCACACCCCCATCATCACCGCCAGCG
>CALXDE010000150.1 GCA_944386965.1 uncultured Oscillospiraceae bacterium | reverse complement strand
CCTATGACAAGACCGTGACCTTCTCCGCCAGCCACGCCACCTACTACCCCGGGGCCACGGACATGACCATCAAGGTCCTCTTTGCCAGGGACACCGGCCGGGTGCTGGGGGCCCAGATCGTGGGCTTCGATGGGGTGGACAAGCGCATCGACGTGCTGGCCGCCGCTATCCGCGCCGGCATGACCGGAGCGGACCTGACGGAGCTGGACCTGGCCTACGCCCCGCCCTACGCCTCGGCCAAGGACCCGGTGAACATGGCGGGCTTTGTGTGGGAAAACGTCCACACCGGCCTGGTGCGCCAGTTCCACTGGGATCAGGTGGCCGCCCTGCCCCGGGACGGCAGCGTGACGCTGCTGGACACCCGGACAGAGAAGGAGTATGCCGGCGGCCACATCCCCGGCGCCATCAATATCCCTCTGGACAGCCTGCGTGCGCGCCTGGGGGAGCTGGACCGGTCCAAGCCGGTGTATGTCAACTGCTACAGCGGACTGCGCAGCTACCTGGCCTGCCGTATCCTGTCCGGGAGCGGCTTTACCTGCTATAACCTCTCCGGGGGCTACCGGTTCTACGCCCTCAACAGTTCGGAGATCTCCTTTGACGCCGATCCTCGCCACCCCTGCGGCGTGAAGATCGGCTGAGCCATCACTGGAGGAGGCGGAAATTTTGAAGAAGCTGCTGCTCATCACCACCGGCGGGACCATCGCCTCCCGGCAGACGGGTCACGGCCTGGCCCCGGGCATCACACCGGAGGAGCTGCGCCGAAGCGTGCCGGAGACGGCGTCGTTCTGCCAGGTGGATACCCTTCCGCTGCTGAACATCGACAGCACCAATATCCAGCCGGAGCACTGGCTGATGATGGCCCAGGCTGTTGAGCAGCAGTTCGACCGGTACGACGGGTTTGTGATCACCCATGGGACCGACACCATGGCCTACTCCGCGGCGGCCCTGTCCTATCTCATCCAGCGCCCGGGCAAACCCGTCGTCCTCACCGGGTCCCAGAAGCCCCTGGGCGATCCCATCACCGACGCGCGGAAAAATTTGCTGGACAGCTTCCGCTTTGCCTGCCAGACGGGGGTGAGCGGCGTGTTCCTGGTGTTCTCCGGCCAGGCGATTTTGGGGACCCGGGCCAAAAAGATGAAGTCCAAGAGCTATGCCGCCTTCTCCAGCATCAACTATCCCGTGGCCGCGTTTATTGACGGCAGGCGGGTCATCCGCTACACGGATCTGGACGGGCAGGAGGGGCGGCCCCAGTTTTATCACCGCCTGGTGCCCAAGGTGTTTCTGCTCAAGCTGATTCCCGGCATGGAGCCGGATATTCTGGCGTATGCGGGGGAGCGGTATGAGGCGGTGGTCATCGAGAGTTACGGGGTGGGCGGCCTGCCCTTTGTGGACCGGCGCAACTTCCTGGACCAGCTGGAGAGTCTGACAGCGAAGGGGAGAATTGTGGTGATTGCCACCCAGGTGACGCTGGAAGGCAGCGATCTGGCTGTCTATGAGGTGGGAGCCAGGGCCCTGGAGCGCTACCATCTGCTCCAGTCCTACGATATGACGGTGGAGGCCGTGGTGACCAAGCTCATGTGGCTGCTGGCGGAGAAGCGGGGGTTTGAGGAAATTCGCCGGGGCTTTTACACCCCGGTGGCCCAGGATATCCTGATGGAGGCCTCGGACTGGCCGTGACCGGCCTGGCGGCGCGTGCCGCTTTGAGAGAAGAAAGGAGGAGAGGCATGGGACTGGATGTGACAGCCATCGGCGAGCTGCTGATCGATTTTGCCCCCGTGGGGGAAAGCGAGGACGGATTCCCTGTTCTGGAGGCCAATCCCGGCGGCGCGCCGGGGAATTTCCTGGCGGCCCTGGCGGCCTATGGCGCCCGGACCGCCCTGATCGGCAAGGTGGGGGACGACGCCTTCGGCCATCTGCTGGTGGAAACCATGGGCAAGGCCGGGATCGAAACCAGGGGAATTGTGGCGGACCCGTCGGTGTTTACCACCCTGGCCTTCGTCTCCCTGACGCCGGAGGGGGAGCGGTCCTTCAGCTTTGCCAGAAAGCCTGGGGCGGACATGCGCCTGACCTGGGGGGAGGTGGACCGCGCCCTGATCGACGAGGCCAGGGTGTTTCACTTTGGGACGCTGAGCCTCACCGACGAGCCCAGCCGCGCCGCCACCCGGCAGGCGGTGGACTACGCAAAGGGGCGGGGAAAGCGGATCACCTTCGATCCCAACCTGCGCCTGCCCCTCTGGCCAGACGCGGACGCCGCCCGGAAGCAGATCCTGTGGGGCCTGGCGCAGGCGGACGTGGTGAAGATCAGCGAGGAGGAGGTGGACTTCCTCTGGCGCTGCGGATACCGGGAGGGGGCGGAACGGCTCCTGACGGAGTTCGGCGTGGGCCTTGCCATGGTGACGATGGGGGCGGAGGGATGCTATCTCGCCAACCGGAACGCCGCCGTTCGGATTCCCTGCCTGCCGGTCCGCCCGGCGGACACTACCGGGGCGGGGGATATCTTTGGCGGCAGCGCTGTCAGTCGGCTTGTGAAGCTGGGAAAGGCGCCGGAGGAGCTGACTGGGGCAGAGCTGGAGCGCATCGGCGCCTTTGCCGGAGCGGCGGCCAGCCTCTCCACCCAGCGGCGGGGCGGCATCCCCTCCATCGTGCCAGAGGCACAGGTGCGGGAGGCCCTGGGCTTGGGGAGAGAGGACGGCGCATAAAATTTTTCGTTGTTTCACAGGAAAATTTATGATATACTGAAGACAGCCCCCATCGTGGCTTTTATTGAAAAGGAGTGAGGATGATGATTCGCAAGGAAGTAACCGTCGGCCTGCAGGGTGGATTGGTCTATGGGACAGCCACCGACTTCATCCAGCGTACGACCGGGTTCCGGAGCCGCCTGTGGATCGGACAGGGCACCAGGGAGGTCAACGCCAAGAGCCTCCTGGGTATGCTGTCCCTGGGCATCAAACAGGGCGACGCGGTGACGATCGCCGCGGATGGTCCGGACGAGGAGGAGGCCATCGCCAGCATGGAGGAGTACCTCACCAAGTAAAAAAGGGCCACGCGGAAAACACAGACGGGCCGGAACAGGTGGTATCACCTGTTCCGGCCCGTCGCTGTCCGGTGTGGGCGGCAAAATTACAGAATGTCGATGTACTCCCCGCTGAGAGCCTTGTTCATGCTGCGGATGGCGCAGAACTTGCCGCACATGGAGCAGCTCTCCTCGATCTCCGGGTGCCGGTCGGCCCGGATGGCCTTGGCCGTCTCCGGGTCCAGAGAGCATTCCCACTGCTTCTCCCAGTCAAAGGTCCGCCGGGCGTCGGCCATGGCGTCGTCCAGGTCCCGGGCGTGAGGGATGCCCTTGGCGATGTCGGCGGCATGGGCGGCGATCTTGGAGGCGATGATGCCCTGCTTGACGTCGTCCACATTGGGCAGGGCCAGGTGCTCGGCCGGAGTGACGTAGCACAGGAAGGCCGCACCGGCGGCGGCGGCCATGGCTCCGCCGATGGCGGAGGTGATGTGGTCATAGCCCGGGGCGATGTCGGTGACGATGGGGCCCAGGACGTAGAAGGGCGCCCCCATGCAGATGGTCTGCTGGAGCTTCATATTGGCGGCGATCTGGTCCA
>CALXDE010000149.1 GCA_944386965.1 uncultured Oscillospiraceae bacterium | reverse complement strand
GGTGGAGGCGGAGGCCAGGGGGTTGCGCAGCACGCACTGCATCACCGCCCCGGCGCTGGCCAGGGCCGCCCCCACCAGGATGGCGGCGGTGACCCGGGGCAGGCGGATGTTCAGCACCGCCGTCCGGCTCATCTCCGCTCCCCCGCCCAGAAGCACCCGGAAGATCTCCGGGATGGAGATGGGGATGGACCCCACGCCCACGGCGTACAGCGCGGCGGCCAGGGCGGCGACGCACGCGGCGGCCAGGGCGGTCCGCTTCCTGCGCAGATACCGGTTATAGACTTGCAGCTGCTGACTGGTTTCCTTGGACATGTGCGTTTATTCTCCCAGTGTAACGTTTCCGTAGCCCGCGCCGGCGGCCTCCAGAGTGGAGAGGAAGTCCGGCTCGCCCAGGAAGAAATCGAAGATCTCGCTGGCCTTCTCCGCGAAGTCCACGTCGGCAAAGGCCTCCGGATAGAGGAGGATGCCGGTGGAGTAGGCGCTGACCAGGGGGATCTCCACATTGGACCAGTGCCAGGTGGAGTTGGGCCACTGGTAGAGGTTTCCCTCCCTCACAGCCCGGAGCTGTTCAAAATAGCCGGGGTTCTCGGCGTAGTCCGTCCGCACCAGCTCCATGCTGCCCGCGTCGAAGAAGATGATCTCCGGGTCCCAGGAGAGGATCTGCTCCTTGTCCACCATGACGCCGCTGGCGTTGGCCTCTCCGGCCACGTCCTTTGCCGCGTCGTTGGCGGAGAGGATCTGAAAGACGGGGTAGTCGGTGTAGATGCCGTCGATGCTGTGGCCGCCCTTGAAGGTGGCGCCGGCGGCCAGCACCGTGGGCTTGTCGCCCTGGGGGATGTTCTCCACCCGGCGTTCCAGGTCCGCCAGACAGTCCTGGATAAAGGCGATGACCGCCTCGGCCCGGTCGGACACGCCGCACACATCCCCCAGGATGCGCAGGGCCTCCTCGTAGTCCTCGCCGAAGAGGGTCCCCTGGGGAACGGACACCACGGGGATGCCCGTCTGGCTCTGGAGGTTGTCGGCGGTGTCGGCGGGGTCGGTGCAGAGGATCACGTCCGGGTCGGCCAGCATGATCTCCTCAGGGTAGTAGGCAGTCTCCCCCATGGAGTTGGTCCCGCAGACGGGAAGGGCGGACCAAGCGTCGATATAGGGATAGGCGTAGGCCTGGATGGGGCTCTCGGCGATCTCGCACTCCTCGATGCCCACGATCCTGTCTGCCAGGCCCAAGTAAACGGCCATCCGGGGGGCGTTGCCCAGGGGGACGATCCGCTCCACCTGGGCGGGGATTTCCACTGTGCGGCCCACGCCGTCGGTGATGGCGCGGGTCTGGACGCCGGAATCGGACTGGCTCTGGCCGCCGGACGGGGTTTCGCCCTGGGCGTCGGAGCCGCCGGTACTGCCGCAGGCCGCCAGGGACAGCAGCATCGCGAGCAGCAAAAGAAGGGGGAGGAATCTATCGTTTCGCGTTTTACGCTTCATCATGCATCTCCTGCTCTGGTAAAAGGGTATTTGCGCTCTCCAACCGGTTGGAAAAGGGCCAGCTTCTATTATAGGGATTTTGGGTCCCGCCGCAAGCCGGGTGGGGGGATATTTTTTTGCCCCTCCGGAGCGCCGGGGGGCGCCGGAGGACGGGCGGTCCCGGCTGCGGAGCGGATTTCGGCGGACAAGCGGAAGAGCGCGGGGCCCGCCGGAGACGGCGAGCCCCGCGCTCCGCTGTACAGCTCCGGGGCGCGGAGGATCGGGATCAGTCAGTTCACGGCCTGACGGCGGCAAAGGGCGTCGTACAGCCGGTCCAGGGCGGCCTGGAGCGCGCTGGTGGGACAGGCCAGGTTGATGCGCTGGAACTGGGCGCTCTGGCCGCCGAAGAGGGAGCCGGGGTCGGTGAACCAATAGGCCTCCTCCGGCAGGAAGCGGTCCAGCTCCTCGCCGCTCATGCCCAGACCCGTGCAGTCCAGCCACTGGAGATAGGTGGCCTCCAGGGGCACCGGCCGGATCTGGGGGATCTTCTCCGCCAGGAAGTTCTCCACCAGGTCCCGGTTGGCCCGCAGCAGCGCCAGCAGCTCCTCCAGCCAGTCCTCGCACTGGTCATAGGCGATCTCCAGGGCCCGATAGCCGGCGATGTTGCAGTGGAAGGCGCCCTCCTGCCGGCGGCGGCTCAGGACCAGCTCCCGGAGCTCCGGGTCGGGAATGATGAGGTAGGAGGTGATCATCCCCGCCAGATTGAAGGTTTTGCTGGGGGCGCCGCAGGTCACGGTGATCCGTGCCAGCGCCTCCGACAGGGAGGCCAGGGGGACATGGGGCCGGTCCGTCAGCACCAGGTCGGAGTGGATCTCGTCGGAGATGATCCGCACGCCGTTGTCCAGGCAGATCTGCCCCACCCGCCGCAGCTCCTCCTCCGTCCACAGGCGGCCCACCGGGTTGTGGGGGCTGCAGAAGAGCAGGACCTTGCTGGAGGGCAGCTTGGCCTTTGCCTCCAAATCGGCAAAGTCGATGGTGTAGCGCCCGCCCTCATAGCGCAGGGGGCTCTCCACCAGGGTGCGGCCGCTGTTGCGCACCGCCTCGTAGAAGGGATAGTACACCGGCGCCAGGAGGATGACCCCGTCGCCGGGATCGGTCAGGAATTTGGTCAGGTGGAAAAAGGCGGGGACCACGCCGGGGTAGTCCACGATCCACTCCGGCTGGATGTCCCAGCCGTTGCGGCGCTTCTGCCAGCTGACGATGGCGTCGTAAAAGCGCTGGGTGGGGTTGGTGTAGCCCAGGATGGTGTGCTTGAGGTACTCGCCCACGCCCTCGGCGATCTGGGGCGGATTTTTCAGCTCCATGTCCGCCACGGACAGAGGGATCACCCCGTCGGGCACGTTGGGGTTCTGCCGGTACATGGCGTTCCACTTGGAGGACCCGGTGTCCTTCCGGGAGACGAGGGTGGTGAAATCATAGGGCATCTGCGCTCACTCCTTTTGTTGGGATTTCCTCTATCTTAAGCGATTTTCTCCCATCTGGCAAGGGGCGGACGGAGAACTATGCCGGGCGCATATTGTTTCCCTCCCCAAAACACGGTATGATAGGGGCAAAGGACTTTCAGGCGGAGGAGTGACGGATTTGGAAAACGGGAATCACAGCAAGCCCATCTGCTACAACTGCTTCCAGGAGAAAGACACCGAGGGCCCCTGTCCCCACTGCGGGTTTGATTTGGCGGAGAATGAGAAGAAATACCCGGTGGCCCTCCGGGCCGGGACGGTGCTGAACAATCGCTATATCATCGGCCGGGTGCTGGGCCAGGGCGGTTTCGGCATCACGTATCTGGCCCTGGACACCCAGCTGAACGCGA
>CALXDE010000148.1 GCA_944386965.1 uncultured Oscillospiraceae bacterium | reverse complement strand
CCCTGGGCCGGGCCAGGAAAGGGACGCCTGAGCGGCTTTCACACAGCATGGCGAGGCCCTGCCGCCCGATCTGACGGTCCAGCTCCGCCACAATCTGCCGCAGTGTGCGCTTCCCGTCCATCAGATGCCTCTCCGCGTAGACCAGGCAGTAGCCCAGGGCGAGGGACTGCTCGGCGTCGGTGAGCTGTTCGACATACCGCAGGTCCACGGTGTCGCGGTTGATGACCACGCCGTCCCGGCCCAGCGTCTTGAGCTTGAGGCGTTCGCCGCCCAGCTGGGGAGAGGGGCGGGGGCAGCGGCGGAAATTCGGGGCAGCCGCCGGGTCCAGGCCGGCGGTGCCGTTGGGGAAGGCCCGGGCCTCCCGCTTGGCGAGGGAGGTGATATCCCTGGGCACATAGCGGTCCATTTGAATGATCCGGTCCGCCGCGTGGAACCATGCCCCAGAGCTGCCCGCCACCAGAATGGTGGAGATGCCGCCGCTGCGGTACAGCTCCCGTACCCGGTCGATCAAGGGCGTGATGGGCTCCATGTCCCGGTGGATCACCCGCTGCATCAGCTCGTCCCGGACCATGAAGTTGGTCGCGCTGGTGTCCTCGTCCATCAGAAGCACCGCCGCTCCAGCCTCCAGGGCCTCCACGACCCCGGCCGCCTGAGAGGTGCTGCCGCTGGCATCCTCGGTGGAGAAACGGGTGGTATCCAGACCGCTGGGCAGGTTGTTGATAAACAGGGAGATATCGGTCTGCCGGATGCTCCGCCCGTCCTCGGCCCGGATTTTCACGGCGGAGCTGTCGGTGATGACGTACTCCCGGCCGTCTCCGGCGATGTGGTTGTACACGCCCAGCTCCAGAGCCTTGAGCAGGGTGGACTTCCCGTGGTAGCCGCCGCCCACGATGAGCGTGACCCCCCTGGGGATGCCCATGCCGGTGACCGGACCCCGGTGGGGCAGCGTCAGGGTCACCGCCAGTTCCGGCGGCGACTGGAAGGGGACGGCCCCCGGCATGGGAAGGGAGGAGATGCCGGAGGAGCGGGGCAGGATGCTCCCGTCGGCCACAAAGGCGCACAGCCCCAGCTGGGATAGCTGCTCCCGGATAAACTGCTGGTCCTCCGCCAGATCCGCCGTGGCCTGAAGACGGTTTGCGTCCAGATTGCGGTAGAAGAGGGAGCCCTCCACACATCGGGGCAGCAGGTCGAAAAGAATTTTCTCCAGCTCCCGGGCGTTGATGGTGCGGCCGTTGGCCGGGAATCCCACCTCCAGCCGCAGCAGGATGTCGCCGCTCTGGGCGTCCAGGACGCAGGCGGTCCGCTCCAGGACCTCCTGGGTACAGCGGCTCAGGGAGATGAGGCCGCTGTGGCCCGAGCCCTTTGCCTGACGGGAAGCCTGACCCGCCAGACGGCCAAACTGCCGGATCAGCGCATCCTGAAGGGCGATGCGCTGACAGGGGAGGCGGTAGAGGGGCTGTGGAAAAGCCGCCTGTCTGCCGCTGACATGGATGCTCAGCCGGGAGGGCGCGGCAAAGGGGTCCCCCTGGACGTGGTCGATGGACAAGATGTAGCCGGGAAACTGCCAGGTTCCCCGGGTGTCCCTGTAGGCCGGGTAGCTCTTCCGGTCGATCCCGGCCAGGATGCGTTTCAAATCATTTGCTGTCTGCATGGCGTCCTCCCTGAAAAAAGGATTTTTTACTTGACTCTGCCGTCGCGTCAACTGATACACTGTGCGTGGAGGAGGGATTTTGATGGAATATTCCATTCAGGAGCTGTCGCGCCTGTCCGGGGTGACCACCCGCGCCCTGCGCTGGTACGACCACATCGGCCTGCTGAGGCCCAGCCGGGTGGCGGAGAGCGGCTACCGCTACTACGGCCCGGCAGAGGTGGACCGGCTCCAGGACATCCTTTTCTACCGGGCCCTGGGGGTGGAGCTGGCCCGGATCAAGGCGTGTCTGGACGATCCCGCCTTCGACCGGCTCTCCGCGCTGCAAAGCCACCTGGCCGCTCTGGAGGCGGAGTGGGCGCGGCTGGACGCCCTGATCCAATCGGTCAGGGACACCATCCGATACGAGGAAAGGAAGGAAACGATGAGCGACGAACAGAAATTTGAAGCGTTAAAGCAGCAGATCCTGACCCGGCACGAGACGGTCTACGGCAAGGAGGCCCGGGAGAAGTACGGCGATGAAAAGGTGGATGCCGCCCAGAGCGCCCTGCGGAACCTGACTTGGGAGCAATACCGGGAGTGGACCGAACTTGAACAGCAGATCCAGACCCGCCTGGAGTCCGCCGTCCAAGCGGGGCT
This sequence comes from uncultured Oscillospiraceae bacterium, assembly GCA_944386965.1. The sequence goes on along the minus strand of CALXDE010000148.1, from coordinate 1,131 downwards.
CCCTCCGGAGAGCGAGGCCGGGCAGGAGGTCGCCGCCCTCCACCGCCGGTGGCTGACTGTCACGGGGAACCCCTATGACCCGGCAAGGCACCGGGGGATCGTGGCGCTCTATGTGGAGGACCCCCGGTTCATGGCCTACTATGACAAGGCTGTGCCCGGCTGCGCCCGCTTCCTGCGGGACGCGGTGACGCACTGGGTCAAAGGGTGAGAAGCGGCCTGGACGGCAGACCCCGGGCGCCCGCTTTGCCGCCGCTTAGTTCAGGGTATCCCGGTTTTCCGCAAACAGCTCCTCAACCCGCCGCTGGGTCAGCGGGCAGGAGGAGAGCTCCGGGTCCCTCTCCAGCAGATCTGCCGCCGCCTGCTGGGCCTCCTTCAAAAGGGCCATGTCGCAGGAGAGGTCGGCGATCTTCAGGGCCGGCAGGCCGTGCTGGCGCTGGCCGAAGAAGTCCCCCGGTCCCCGCAGCCGCAGGTCCTCCTCGGCGATGCGGAACCCGTCGCTGGTGGTTGTCATCACCTTCAGCCGCTCCCGCGTCTCCGGATTTTGGTTGTCTGAGAGCAGGATGCAGTAGGACTTGTGCTTCCCCCGGCCCACCCGGCCCCGGAGCTGGTGGAGCTGGCTGAGGCCAAAGCGCTCGGCGTTCTCAATGAGCATCACCGCGGCGTTGGGCACGTCCACCCCCACCTCCACCACCGTGGTGGACACCAGGATGTCCGTCTCTCCGGCGGAAAAGGCGGCCATCACGGCGTCCTTTTCCCTGGGCTTCATCTTTCCGTGGACATACCCTACCCGCAAGTCCGGAAAGACCCGCTCCTGGAGCGCCCTGGCGTACTCCGTCACGGCCCTGCGGTCGTCGGAAACCGTGTCGCTCTGCTCCACCATGGGGCAGATGACATAGGCCTGCCGCCCCTCCTGAATGAGCTTGCGGAGAAAAGCGTAGATCCGCTGCCGGTAGGAGCTGTCCACGGCGAAGGTGTCCACCCGCTGCCGCCCGGGGGGCAGCTCGTCGATGACGGAGACGTCCAGGTCCCCGTAGATGATGAGGGCCAGGGTCCGGGGGATGGGGGTGGCGGACATGACCAGCAGGTGGGGGTTCTCCCCCTTGGCCGAGAGGGCCGCGCGCTGGGCCACGC
>CALXDE010000147.1 GCA_944386965.1 uncultured Oscillospiraceae bacterium | reverse complement strand
AGGCCGGCGGCAAGGCCATCGGCGAGTATGTGGCTTCCCAGCTGGAGCCCGGCACCCAGGTGGCTCAGATCACCCTGAACCAGGCCCGCATCAACGGCGTGCTCCGCAAGGACGGCTTTGACGCCGGTATCGCCAGCAACAATCTGGAGGACGTGGACTTCCGCCAGATGGAGAAGGTCAACCGCTCCGAGGGCGAAACCTTTGCCCAGGACCTGATCACCGCTTACCCCGAGCTGGGCGCCATCTTCTGCCACAGCGAGGACCCCACCATGGGCGCTGTCTCCGCTCTGGAGGCTGCCGGCCGCACCGATGTGCTGGTGGTTGGCTTTGACTGCTCCCCCGAGGTGGTGGAGGCCATTCAGGACGGCCGCGTGGCCGGCACCTCCGCCCAGCAGTCCGTGCTGATGGGCCGCTACTCCGCTCAGGCCGTGGTGGATTACCTGGCCGGCAACGAGGTGGAGAAGGAGATCGTTCTGGACACCCTGCTGGTGACCAAGGACAACATCGACGAGGTGTATGACACCCTGATCGAAGTGGCCCTGACCGAGGAGTAAGAAAACGAGGCGAACGCATCATGGCGGAATATAAAAAGTTCTATGACCTCTCTCAGCCGGTGTACGATCACTGCCCGGGCTGGCCCACCTATGAGCCCACCCTGGTGAAGTATGAGGCCACCTATGAGAAAGACCGCTTCAACGCCGAACAGATCCGCCTGAACAGCCATACCGGCACCCATACCGACGCGCCCTTCCACTTCTATCCGGAGGGGACGACCATCGACCGGATGGATGTCTCCCTGTTCCAGGGGGAGGCTGTGATCGTGGATCTGCGGGGCACTATCCAGGCCAAACAGGGGATCGAAGTCTCCCACCTGGAGCCCTACGGCGAGCGCATTCAGCCTGGTTCCATCGTGCTCTTTGCCACCGGCTGGGGGCAAAAGCGCAGCTTTGACCAGGAGTACATGTATGATTGGCCCTATCTGACCGGCGAGGCCGCCGACTGGCTCAAGGCCAAGGGGATCAAGGGCGTCGGCATCGACGCCATGAGCATGGGCGGCTGGTATGAAGGCACCGGACGTCCCTGCCATGAGTCCCTCCTGGCCGGCGGCATCTGGATTCTCGAGGAGATCTCCCTTCCGGACGAGCTGGTGGAGATCGGCCACTGCTACCTGATGGCATTCCCCATCCGGCTCCAGGGCTTCTCCGGCGCGCCGGTACGGGCTGTGGCGGCGGTCTGACAGCATCTGCGCGGCTGACACAACCCCACACAAAAAAACAAAACGGGCCCGCGTTTCCAGGATATACCTGGAAACGCGGGCCCGTTTCCCTTCTGTCTTTTCCGGGACACCAGGCGTCCTCAGTCCGCGGCCTCCGCCTCAATGGCGGCAAGCAGCCGTGCCTTCGCCTCCGCCTCCGTGCCGGCCACGGTGGCCCCGGCGGCCGCGGCGTGGCCGCCGCCTCCCAGACGGCGGCAGACGTTGGTGGCGTTCACGCGCACGCCGTCGGTGCGCAGGGAGATCTTCCACTCCCCGCCCTCCAGCTCCCGGAGCACCGCCCCGCAGTCCACGCCACCCACCAGGGTAGCCAGGGTGGCCAGATCGTCCGCATCATTCTCGTCGGCCCCCAGCCGCTCCATCAGGCTCCGGGGCACGGACAGAAACACCACCCGTCCATCCTGATAAAACGCCATACGGGAGAGCATGTCCGCCTCCAGGGCCAGACGCTTGCGGCTCTTGGTGCGGAAATGCCGCTTGTTCACGGCGGCGGCATCGATGCCCGTCTCCATAAGCTTGGCGGCCACAGCATGGGTGTTGGCGGTGGTGTTGGTGTAGACAAAGCAGCCCGTATCCGTGGAAACCGCCACATACAGGGGCAGGGCGATCTCCTCCGTCACCGGCCCCAGCGCCCGGCAGATCTCATAGACGATCTCACCGCAGGCCGCCCGGCCGGCGTCCACGCAGCTCTCCCGCCCGAATCCCTCATAGGAGGGGTGGTGGTCGATGGCCAGATCCACCCGGTCCAGATAGACCTCCTCCGCGGGGAAAAACAGGCTCTTTGCCGCCAGATCCACCGACACCACAAACTCCGGCCGGAAGCCCTCCGGCGCCAGATAGGGCGCGGCGTAAGGCCGGTAGAGGTCGGTGATCTCCGGATTGGGCAGCACATAGGCGGTCTTCCCCAACCCCCGCAGGGCCGCGCACAGGGCGGCGGCGCAGCCGATGGTGTCCCCATCGGGGCGGCGGTGGGTCAGGATGATGATTTGATCCTTCTGCCGCAGCAGGGCGGCGGTTTCCTGAATGGTCATGGGTTACTCCTCGTCGTCCAAAACAATCTCCGCGTTGGCCGGATTGGCCGGCTTTACCACATTGGGGTCCCGCAGCATCTGGAGGATATGGGCCCCGTGCTGGATGGAGTCGTCGGCAAAAAACTCCAGCTGCGGCGTGTAGCGCAGGCCCAGGGCGGCCCCCAGCTCCCGGCGGAGATACCCGGCGGCGGACTTGAGGCCCTTGAGCATCTCCTTCTCCCGGGTCTTGTCCAGGGCGGAGACATAGACCTTGCACCAGCGCAGGTCCCCGGTGGTGTCCACATGGGTGATGGACAAAAGCCCCCCCTGGAGCCGGGGGTCATTCACCGTGCGCAGCAGGGCGCTGAGCTCCCGCTGGATCTCCTCGTTGATGCGGCCGATTCGGTTGGATGCCATGGGAATTCCTCCTTCCCGATCAAGGCTCGTCCTTCAGGCCCAGCAGGTAGTCGGTGGAAACCTGAAAGAATTTCGCCAACAAAATCAATTTCTCAATCGTTGTTGAACGCAGCCCGCTCTCGATGGTGCTGATGGACTTCGCCGTCAGTCCCAATACCTCGCCCAGCTCCTTCTGGTTCATATTCCGTTTTTTTCGCAATTCGTATACCCGTTGCGCGAAAATTTTCTCGTGATCCATTCGGAACTCCTTGACAGTTACCTATTAGTAGACTATAATGCTTTCATATCTACTAATAGGTAATTTGAGAGGTGGCTGCAATGAACGTTCTCTTTGAACTGCTGTTCAACGCCTGGTGCGTCCCCTACCGTCCGGATCTGGTGCCGGAGTACCTGCGGGGCGACCCGGTAAAGGCCTACGGCCAGTACGCCTTCGAGGCCGGGTTCAAGCTGGGGATGTCCCTGGCGGTGGCGTCGCTGGACGCGGACCAGCTGGCCCGGCAGGATTGACAAAACGGGGCGGGCGAGGGCACCCGTCCCGTCGGGAGTGATCCAGCCCGCTTGATTCGGTTGTCCGGAGCAGGGGCATCCACCCCCCTTTTCTTTTCGCCTTGCCGAAAAGAAAAGCGCCGTGGACGGTGGAAAAGAAAAGGGCGCTTATTCCTGACGAACAGTGACAGTCCTGTCCACTCAACCGGGTTTTCAGCGGTTTTGCGGCATCATCGCTACCCCACCCTCCTCTTTCCGCGCTTCAGCGCGCTGGTGCGGTGGTGACCGGGAGCCGCTTCCCCGGCGCAGCAGGAGACAGCATCAAGAAGCGGCGCAATCATCGAAGGCCGTAGAGATTGACAGAAACACCGGGGCAGCGCTGAGCGGATGGCGGCGCAGAGACAGTTCCCCGACCATGCGCCGCCGATGATTGCCAATCTTTCCGCATGGCAGCCTCCGTAAAACCCCGGGGGTTCTCAGGGGGCGGCGGCCTTTGTTCCCCGCCGGAGGCGAAGGGAACAAGCCGGACGCTGCCCCCTGAGCGTCCTTTTGCCTACTTTTCCCACGTGGGAAAAGTAGGTCGTGCCCGGGGGCACGAAATGTCCCCGCCCCTCCGGCATGGCTGGCGGCAAAAGGCAGCCGCGCCAGGGCAAAGGGGTGTTACACCTCGATCTGCTCCACCGCAGCGTAAAGCAAACAGGCCGGTGGCCTGTTTGTAGCGTAGGCCGCAGCGGCTATGCCGCAAGGAGACTATCTTCCTGTAGAAGGTGTTACACCTCAATCTGCTCCATGACAAAGCACTCGATGATGTCGCCCTCTTTGATGTCGTTGAACTTCTCGATGCCGATGCCGCACTCGTAGCCCTGGGCCACCTCCCGCACGGCGTCCTTGAAGCGCTGGAGAGAGCTGAGCTCGCCCTCGTGGATGACGATGCCGTCCCGGACGATGCGGACCTGACAGCCCCGCTGGATCTTGCCGTCCTGGACATAGCTGCCGGCGATGGTGCCGACACCGGAGACTTTGTAGGTCTGGCGGACCTCCGCGTGGCCGATAAGGACCTCCCGGAACTTGGGAGCCAGCATACCCTTCATGGCGGCCTCGATCTCGCCGATGGCGTCGTAGATCACGCGGTACATCCGCATGTCCACATGGTTGCGGGCGGCGCTGTCCCGGGCCGCGGCGTCAGGCCGGACGTTGAAGCCCACGATGATGGCCTTGGAGGTGGTGGCCAGCATCACGTCGCTCTCGTTGATGGCGCCCACGCCCGAGTGGATCACCCGGACCCGGACCTCCTCGTTGCTGAGCTTCTCCAGGCTTGCCTTCACGGCCTCGGCGGAGCCCTGGACGTCGGCCTTGACGATGATGTTCAGATCCTTCACCTCGCCGGCCTGGATCTGGTTGAACAGATCCTCCAGGCTGACCTTCTGGATGGGGGCGTTGGCCTTGGCCTTCTCCTCGGCCTTGCGCTGTTCCACCAGCTCCCGGGCCAGGCGCTCGTCGGCCACGGCGTTGAAGGTGTTGCCCGCGCCGGGGACCTCTCCCAGGCCCGTGATCTCCACAGGCACCGAGGGGCCGGCCTTCTCCAGGCGCTGACCCTTGTCGTCCACCATGGCCCGGACACGGCCCACGCTGGTGCCGGCGATGATGATGTCGCCCAGCTTCAGGGTGCCGTTTTGCACCAGGAGGGT
>CALXDE010000146.1 GCA_944386965.1 uncultured Oscillospiraceae bacterium | reverse complement strand
TACCATCACCAACATCACCATGACCGACCACTACCGGCTCAACTGGGAGCTGGTGCTGGCGGCGGGTTTCGCCCTGTTCCTGATCCTCTTTGCCGGGTGGACAGGGGTCCGGGCCCTGGCCTCCTTCACCCTGACGGTGCTGACGCTGTGGAAGGTGCTGGTGCCCCTGTACCTCAGGGGGTGGAACCCCATCTGGGTGGGCCTGGCCATCACGCTGTTCCTCACCGTGTTCATCATCGCCCTGGTCTACGGCTTTGACCGCCGGTGTCTCTCGGCGGTGTCTGGGTCCTTCCTGGGGATTCTGGTGACCTGTGTGCTGGGGGCGGTGTTCACCGACCTGTTCCATATCCACGGGGCGGTGATGTCCTACTCCGAGAGCCTCCTGTACTCCGGCTACCAGGATCTGAACCTCACCAGCATCTTCATGGCCTCCATCTTCATCGGGGCCTCCGGGGCGGTGATGGACCTGAGCGTGGACATCACCTCCGCCGTCTGCGAGGTGGTGGAGAAGCGGCCGGACCTCTCCTGGTGGGAGGCCACCAGGTCTGGACTCAACGTCGGGCGGGCGGCCATGGGCACCATGACCACCACACTGCTGCTGGCCTATTCCGGGGGCTATGTGGCGCTGCTGATGGTGTTCATGGCCCAGGGGACGCCCCTGGACCATATCCTCAACTACAAGTACGTCTCCGCGGAGATCATCCACACGGTCATCGGCTCCTTCGGCCTGGTGACGGTGGCGCCCTTTACCTCTTTGTGCGCCGGGTTCTTCCTGGCCAAGGGGGAGCGGAGGGAAGATCCGGGGCGGAACCAATAAAAGCGGGAAAAGAAAAGGGCGTCCGGGAGTGCAAACTCCCGGACGCCCCTGCTTTTGCTCAGATCCGTTTTTCGAAATAATAGAACGTTTCGTCCTCCCCGGTTTGGCGCATCACGGCGCTGAGCATCCTGTGGGATGGCTCATTCTCCTTGTAGCATTTGGCTACCAGGCGGTAGAGCCCCAGCTCATAGAGCGTCCAGTCCGCCAGCCGGGCGAAGGCCTCGGCCCCGTAGCCGTTTCCGGCAAATTCCGGCAGGATGCGGCACCCCAGCTCCGCGGCGCCCTTGTAGTCGAAGTTGTAGAGCACCGCCTCGCCGATGAACTGATCATCCAGGCGGATGGCGAAATTCACCGCCAGCTTGTTCTTGAAGTCCTTCTGGGCCACCCGGTAGAAATAGCTCTCCGTCAGCGCCCCCTTCAGATCCTTTCGATAGTCGTAGCCCCACCAGCGGTTGCGCTCGTCGTCCAGGCACAGGCGGTTGTAATCGGGGATGTCGGCGCGGGTGATGGCGTCCATGGTCAGACGCGCACTGCGCAGAGTGGGGACCTTGTCCAAAGCGCGGATGTCGGTGGTGACCGCCACACGGTACTTTCGGCCCATGTCAGCCGGGAGGTACTGGGTCTTGCTGGTGCGCAGCCCCCGGTCGGCGGCGTCGTCCTCCCGGTTGATCCAGCGGCAGCCCTCCCCATAATAGGCGGCGAAGGACTGGACCATGGTAGGATAGGCGCCCTCGTAGTCCGGCAGGGCCTTTTCGATGTGGCAGATCAGGGTGTCCCCGCAGATCTCGCCAAGAGAAATGGCAATGAATTTTCCCTCCAGCTCCAGCGCCCCGGCCAGGGCCCAGGATTTGCCGATCTGTCGGGTGAGCTTCCGGGCGTAGCACAGCTCCTTTTTGGCCAGGGCCGCGTCCTTGTTGAAGGCCAGGTGAAACGCGTCCCAAAAGGCCTCCAGCTCCTGGGCATCGTCCCGGGTGATGGGGCGGAAGACGGCGGAGGGATAGAGCTTGTGGAACTTGTTGATGTGGTTGCGCTGGCCGGAGTATTTCCGCCCGGCGAAGGTGATGAGGTCCTGGGCATTGTACAGGTAGTCCTGCCAGGTGCGGCTGTTGAGGACCGTGGTGTAGGGATAGCGGTGGAGCAGCACCGGCAGAGCCTCCTCCGGAACGGTCTGAAAGACGGGCAGAATGCCGCTCTCCCGGCAGTAGGCGTCGATCTCGTCCAGAGCGGCGGAGAGGTCGGCGCTGTCGTCCAGGGGGACAGGGTAGTCAAAGGTCACGGTGCCGTGGGAGCAGTTGCGGATGATCAGACAGCCGCGGGCCTCGGTAAAGCTGGGGTCCATGTGGTGGCGCCACATGAGCTTGACGCCCACGGAATACTCGCACAGCCGGTAGGGACAGTTCTTGTAGTATTTGCGCAGCCTGGCGCTGCTTTTTACATTGACGGGCTTGAATGTCAGCATACAGAAACTCTCTTCTCTAATTTTTGGCGGGGTGTGGGGTGTGAAGAGCCCGGACAACCTCCCGGGAGTAGTCGATGAACCGCAGCGTCAGCGGCGTGGCCAGGGTCAGGGCGGGCAGGGTGATGCCCAGAGGGCGGTAGGCGCCCCCCTCCAGAGGGCGGGCGATGATATTGTCCTGCCGGCCGGAGAGAATCAGCTCCGAGAGGATGCTGAACCCCAGCCCCAGCTCCACCATGGAGATCACGGTGCTGTCGTCCACCGAGGTGTCCCGGATATCCGGGGAAACCCCGGCGGAGCGGAAAATGGGGATGATGTCGTATTCAAACCCCAGGGAAGGCATCAGAAATTCCCGCCCCTCGAACTCCGCGATGGGGAATTCCCGGCAGCTGCCGATGGGATAGTCCGGCGGGAGGATGGCCAGCAGCGGGTCGTCCCACAGGGGGACCCAGTCAAACCCCTCCCGATCCTGGCGGCTGACAAAGCTGATATCCACCTTGTCCTCCTGGAGCCAAGTGTACATCTCGTCCACATTGCCCATGCGGATATCCACGCTGATGTCCGGGTAGTCCATGCGGAACTTGGAGACGATGGCCGGCAGCCAGTGGACGCACATGCTGGAATAGGCCGCCACCCGGATGCTCTCCTTCTTGGTATTCCCCACCAGGGAGATTTGATTCTCCAGCCGCCGCCCCGACTGCTGAAACTCCCGGATGGCGGGCAGCAGCTGTTCCCCGGCGGCGGTGAGGCGGACACCGTACCGGTCCCGGATCAGCAGGGAAAAGCCCACCTCCTTCTCCAGGGCGTGCATCATGTGCGTAAGGCCCGACTGGGTATAGCCCAGGCGCTCGGCAGCCCGGGTAAAGCTGCCCAGCTCCACCGCTGTCAGCAGCGCTTCCCACTTTTTTGTGTCCATGGCACCCACTCCCGTCTCATTTTACGCATACACAGACAGAATACCACGGGTTTCGCACTTTTGCAAGTGCCGCCGTGAGAATCTGGCCGGTGTTTTTCCCCTTAACAAACCGGCTGGTCTGTGATACAATGACCTGTGTTATCAACAGGTGGAGGGGGAGCGCATGGAGACGATTACCGCGGCCCTGTGCCGGAGTCTGCTGCCGCCGCGCCGGCGGGACGGACACAAGGGCACCTTTGGAAAGGTAGCTGTCATCGGCGGCGCCGTGGGCTACACCGGCGCGCCGGTCTACGCCGGGGAGGCCGCCGCCCGCACAGGCAGCGGCCTGGTGTTCGTGGGCGTTCCGGCGGAGGTGTACCCCATTGTGGCCGCCCGGTGCGGCGCCTCCATGGCCTATCCTCTGCCGGCGGATTACGGCGCGGTGCGGGAGAAGCTGGAGGGGTGTGACGCGGTGCTGCTGGGGCCGGGCCTGGGCGGCGCGCCGGGGGCCCGGGCGCTGGCGCTGAAGCTGCTGGAGGAGCTGGCGTGTCCGGTGGTGCTGGATGCTGACGGCATAAACGCCGCGGCGGCGCATATAGATGTGCTGAGGGCCCGCCCGTCTCCCACGGTGGTGACGCCCCACGCCGTGGAGTTTTCCCGCCTGGGCGGGGACTTGTCCCTGGGCCGGGAGACGGCCGCGGCGCGCTTTGCCGCGGAGAACGGCTGCGTCACCGTGCTCAAGGGGCCGGGCACCGTCGTGGCCGCGCCCGACGGGAGAGCCCGCCGCAATACCACCGGGTCCGACGCCCTGGCCAAGGGCGGCACCGGCGATGTGCTGGCGGGGATGGTGCTCTCCCTCCTGGGACAGGGGGCGGACCCCTTTGACGCGGCGGCCCTGGCGGTGTGGCTCCACGGCCGGGCGGGAGATCTGTGCGAGAAGCGCCTTACGGCCTACGGCGTCACGCCAGAGGATGTGGTGGCGGCCATCCCGGCAGCCATCGGGGAATTGCTGGAATAAGGAGTGCGGAAGTGTGCGGAAAGCCCTGCTTTTTGCACTGACGATATCCCTCTGTCTGGCGCTGGGCGCCTGCGGAGGCGAGATGGAACAGAGGAGAGCGGAGGAGCTGCAGATTTCGTTTCAGGATCTGGCCGCCGCCTCGGTGGAGGCGGAGCTCACCTGTCACTACGGGGAGGAGGTCCGAACCTATACCCTGCGCTGCGCCTATACCCCGGAGCAGTCCGAGGTGGAGGTGCTGGCGCCGGAGGAGCTGGCGGGCATCTCCGGGACACTGACCGGGGAGGCGCTGACGCTGGAATACGAGGGTATCCTGCTGGATGCCGGGATCTACTCCGGCACCGAGGTGAGCCCGATGTGGGCGGTTCCAAGCATGCTCCAGGCCATGGGCCGGGGGTATCCCCTGGAGTCCTGTCAGGAGAGCCTGGGGGAGACGGCGTGCCTGCGGGTGACCTTTGAGACGACGGACAGCGGCGGCGGAAAGCGCTATACCGCCGTGTGGTTTGATGAGAGCGGCCGCCCGCTTCAGGGCGAGATCGCCCTGGGGGACGCGGTGGTATATACCGCGGTGTTCACGGATTTTACGACAGAGGAGACAGACAATGGAACCACTGCTGCGCAGGACCTGGGCGGAGATTGATCTGGACGCCCTGGAGCACAATTTTCATACCTTGCAGGACCGGGTGGGCCCGGACACCGGCGTGGTGGGCGTGGTGAAGGCCGACGCCTACGGCCATGGAGCCCTTCAGACGGCCCGGACGCTGGAGAAGCTGGGGGCGGCCTATCTGGCGGTGTCCAGCCTGGACGAGGGGCGGGAGCTGCGCCACAGCGGCATCACCATGCCCATTCTCATCCTGGGCCACACGCCGGAGGCGTATGTCCCTCAGCTTCTGGAATATGATATGACCCAGGCCGTCACCTGCGAGGCCAAGGCCGTGGCCTATAACGCCGCGGCGGCGGAGAGCGGCGGGGTGCTGCGCTGCCATATCAAGGTGGACACCGGCATGTCCCGGCTGGGATTTCTCTGCGCCGGGCGGCACTTTGACGAGGGAGTGGCCGGGGCGGAGCGCTCCTGCCGGATGCCGAATCTGGATGTGGAGGGCATCTTCACCCACTTTGCCGTCTCCGACGAGCCGGGGGCGGAGAACGAGTCCTTCACCTGGCAGCAGTTTCACCTCTTCTGCCGCTTTGTCGCGGCCCTGGAGGAGCGGGGGATCTCCTTCCGCCTGCGCCACTGCGCCAACAGCGGGGCTGTGGTGAATTATCCGGAGATGAAGCTGGACATGGTCCGCCCCGGCATCCTGCTCTACGGCTGCGGAGCCGGTGCGGAGGACCTTGGCCTCAGGCCGGTGATGTCCCTGAAGACCACGGTCAGCACCATCAAGGTCTTTGACCCGGACTGCACCATCAGCTATGGCCGCCTCTATCGGACGGACCGGCTCACCCGCACCGGCGTACTGCCCATCGGCTATGCCGACGGATTTTTCCGCTGCCTCTCCAACCGGTGCAGCGTCATGACGGAGGACGGTCCGGCGGCGGTGCTGGGGCGCATCTGCATGGACATGTGCATGATTGATCTGACCGACAAGTCCCATGTTCAGGTGGGCAGCGAGGTGGAGATATTCGGCCAGCGCAGCCGGGTGGACGATCTGGCGGCCCTGGCGGGGACCATCCCCTATGAGCTGACCTGCGCGGTGAGCAAGCGGGTGCCCCGGGTGTATGTCCGGGGCGGAGAAACCGTGGGAACGGAGCTGCGGCTCTATCTGTAAGCGCGCCGGGCACCGCCGGCACGGCGGCGGCATAGGATGAAACGGGGCACGGACCCACGGCGCCGGGAATTTCACCCCGGCTGTATAAATTGCGGGGCTGCGTGGGAAAATGATAGTGGCCGCCCACCGGCGGCACTTTCTTCCGGCGGAGCGTGAATTACAGTGGATACAAGCGTCAAACGCGGCGACATCTATTATGCCGACCTCAGTCCGGTGGTGGGCAGCGAGCAGGGGGGCGTGCGGCCGGTGCTGATCGTGCAGAACGACACCGGCAACCGCTACAGCCCCACCGTCATCGCGGCGGCCATCACCTCCCAGACCGGGAAGGCGAGACTCCCCACACACATCTCGCTCTCGGCTCAGCACTACGGGCTGTCCAAGGACTCCGTGGTGCTCCTGGAGCAGATCCGGACGCTGGATAAACGCCGCCTTCGTGAGAAGATGGGGCGGGTGGACGCGGAGCTGATGGGAAAGGTGGACAACGCGCTGGCTGTCAGCTTCGGCCTGCACAATGACCGGTTGGTTTGAAGAAAACGCGGGGGTGCCATATCGCGGCCGTATGCGGCCGCGATATGGCACGTTTTGTTATGTCCGGGTATGTTGTCCCCCTCCGCCGCATACACTGCCCAGAGGGAGCATGTGCCGGGGAGGTGATTGTGTGGAGTATCCGGTGCTCTATCAGGGCGAGCAGGCGGGCCAGGTGACCCTGACAGCCCGGGGCGGACAGGTCCAGGCGGTGGTTTCCTGCCGCCGGGACAACACGGGACTGTTCCGGGCCTATCTGCTGTGTGAAAAGGGCGAGTACCCGCTGGGGGTCCTGGAGCCCAGGGGGGAGCATATGGGCCTCAGGCGGACGGTGCGCGCCGGTGAGCTCCAGGCCCTGGGGACTGTTTGGCGGGGCGAGATGCGCATGAGCTACGCCTTCTCCCGGTCGGACGGCTGGGAGGCGCTGGAGGCCGGGACGGGATTTTTTCAAAAGGACCCCTGGCTCTCCCGCCAGGCCGCCGGGCTCTCCGGGGCGCTGTGGCGCCGGGAGGGAGGACTGCGGCTGCTGGCCATCCCCTGGTCGCCGGACCATCCCTTTCCGCTGCCGGCGCTGTTCTGCTTTGCCCGGACCCAGGTGATCCGGGGCAGCGCCTGTGTGGTCTACCGCTTTGATGAGGAGGAGCGCCCGGTCTTCCACTAGGGAGGGGAGAATTTCAAATGATGTCTACCAATTTTCAACAAGATATGGTATACTATCTCCATATACCCAGCAGACCATAGAGAAAGGGAGGACAGCGAGATGAAGTGTCCCTACTGTGGATATAAGGAGAGCCGCGTGGTGGATTCCCGCCCCGCTGACGAGGGGAACAGTATCCGGCGCCGCAGGGAGTGCCTGTCCTGTGAGAAGCGGTTCACCACCTATGAAACCATGGAATCTCTGCCCATGGTGGTCATCAAAAAGGACGGCAGCCGCCAGACCTTTGACCGGAGCAAGATCCTCAACGGCATGATCCGCGCCTGTGAGAAGCGGCCGGTGCCCCTGGCGGAGCTGGAGAAGCTCACCGACGAGATTGAGCAGAACCTGCAGAACTCCCTGGAGCGGGAGGTCAGCACCGAGGCCATCGGCGAGCAGGTGATGGAAAAACTCAAGGGTGTGGACGAGGTGGCCTATGTCCGTTTTGCTTCGGTCTACCGTCAGTTCAAGGATATCAACACCTTTATGTCGGAACTGAACAAGCTCCTGGCGGAGAAGTAGTTGATGACCTCACATTCAAATTAGGTCATTTGTCCCGCTGAAAATGGCACGGGGAGTCTAAGGAAAAAACCTTAGGCTCCCTTCTTTTATGCTTATTTTTCGGAAATAAGAGCGGAGTTTTGAGGAAA